>JAZDIG010000448.1:0-4188 GCA_043805105.1 Candidatus Glassiibacteriota bacterium
TCATGTTAATTAAATCTTTATACATTAGTTAATTAGGTAATTGAACCAGGGGTAACTGAAGATGGCGTTTCCGCCGCTCAAAGAACAGATGGACCTGATCCGGCGCGGGTGTTCGGAAATTATCAGTGAAGAGGAGCTGGAAAAAAAGATCAGCCGCTCTATCGGCTCCGGCAAGCCGCTGACCGTCAAGCAGGGGTTCGATCCCACCGCCCCGGACATCCACCTGGGCCACACGGTATCGATCCAGAAACTGCGGGACTTCCAGGAGCTGGGTCACCGGGTGGTGTTCCTGATCGGCGACTTCACCGCGATGATCGGCGACCCCACCGGCCGCACCGAAACGCGCAGGCGGATGACCCGCGAACAGGTGCTGGCCAATGCCGAGACCTACAAGCAGCAGGTGTTCAGGATCCTCGACCCGGACCGCACAGTGGTCGATTTCAACAGCCGCTGGCTGGACAAGCTGGGCGTGGAGGGAGTGCTCCAGCTCTGCGGACTCTACACCGTGGCGCGCATGCTCGAACGGGACGATTTCGCCAAGCGCTACGCTGACGGCCGGCCGATTTCGATTGTCGAGTTCCTCTACCCGCTGTTCCAAGGCTACGACTCAGTGGCCCTGGCCGCAGACGTCGAGTTCGGCGGCAACGACCAGAAGTTCAATCTGCTGGTGGGCCGCGAGCTGCAGCGGCACTGGAACCAGGACCCGCAGGTGGTGATCACCGTACCGCTGCTGCTGGGCACCGACGGTACGCTCAAGATGAGCAAGAGCTACGGTAATTACGTGGGGATCGAGGACGACCCGGAGAACATGTACGGCAAACTGATGTCGATCCCGGACGCGCTGATCTACCCCTATTTCGAGCTGGTCTCGCGCGTTCCGCTGGAGCGGCTGGCCCAGGTGAAAAGGGCGCTCGAGGACGGCAGCGTCAACCCGCGCGACCTGAAGCATGAACTGGCCCTGGAGGTGACCTCGATTTACCACGGCCACGGAAGGGCCGCCGAGGCGCGGGCGCATTTCGAGCGCGTCTTCGTCAGGAAAGACCGGCCTCAAGAGGTGCCGGAGCACAGGATCGAGGCGGGCCGGGACCCGGTCTGGCTGGCCGGGCTGTTGCGCGACATCGGCCTGGTCACCTCTTCCAGTGAGGCCAACCGCATGATCAGGCAGGGTGCAGTGATGGTGAACGACCAAAGGGTGGAGGATGCCGCTTTCCAGATCGAACCTAAAGGCAGCGCTTTTATCCGGGTAGGCAAAAGGCGCTTCGTAAAGGTGATCTTCGAGGAAAAATAAAGTGCAGCAGAGGCCACTGCAGTCTAGGATTATTTACGGCCCGGTCAATTCCCGCCGGCTGGGCCGTTCCCTGGGCGTGAACATTCTTCCCACCGACCGGAAAGTCTGCTCTTTCGACTGCCTGTACTGCCAGTACGGGTACACCGAGGCGCAGATGGTGCGGGCCAGCGCCGGGGAGGTGAAGCTGCCCATCCCGGCGGAGGTCGCGGAAGCCCTGATGGATGCGCTGCCGGGGGCCGGCGAGCTCGACTCGATCACCCTGGCCGGCAACGGCGAACCGACCCTGCACCCGCATTTCCGGCAGATCGTCGAGGTGGTGGTCCGTCAGCGGAACCGGCTCAAGCCCGGGGTGCAGGTCACGATCCTGTCCAATTCCTCCACCGTGGACGACATGGACGTCCGCCTGGCGCTGTCGAAGATCGACCGGCGGATCATGAAGCTGGAGGCCGGTACTCAGACCGCCTTCGAAAAGATCAACCGTCCCCGGCCCGGCACCCTGCTGAAAAAGATCGTCGAGGGGCTGGCCCGGCTGGGCCTGGTGGAAATCCAGGCGCTGTTCATCGACGGCCCGGTGAGTAATGCCACTCCGGCGGAAATCGAGGCCTGGTGCGGACACCTGGCCCTGATTAAGCCGGTCGCCGTACAGATCTACACCTTCGAGCGGGTGCCGGCCGATGCCACCATCCAGCAGGTTCCACCGGCAAGGCTGCAGGAAATCTCTCGGGCGGCGCAACTGGCAGTACCGACAGCTAAAATTATTGTCTATTGAGTTTCTGACCTTGATTATTCACAAATTATCGCAAATCCTTAAAAAACTTGAAAAGAATAATTTTTCGTGAATAATCCCGGCTGAAAAGGGAACCTATCGGTATGGAAAAACTGGCGATCACAGGCGGCACCCCGGTGCGCAGCCGGCCCTTCCCGGCCTGGCCGGTCTGGGGCGAAGAGGAAATCCGCGCGGCCGAACAAGTGATCCGCAGCGGCCGCTGGGGCAGTACCGCGGGCGACCGGGTGAATGAGCTGGAAAAGCGGTTCGCCGCCTACCAGGAGGCGGCCTGGGGCATAGCCTCCACCAGCGGCACGGCCGCCCTGCGCACTGCGTTACTGGCTTGCGGGATCGAATACGGGGCGGAGGTGGTGGTGCCGGCCTACACTTTCGTCGCCAGCGCCACCGCCGCGCTGGAGGCCAATGCCGTGCCCGTGTTCTGCGACATCGACCCGCACACTTACAACCTGGACCCCCGGTCGCTCGAAGCGGCGATCACCCCTCGCACCCAGGCGATCATGCCGGTCCATCTGGCCGGCCTGCCGGCCGACATGGATCGGATCGGACAGATCGCCGCCCGGCACGGGCTGGCGGTGGTCGAGGATGCCTGCCAGGCGTGGGGAAGCAGCCACCGGGGCCGGAAAGTGGGTGCCATCGGGAAAGTCGGCGCGTTCAGCTTCCAAAGCTCGAAGCACATCACCGCCGGCGAGGGCGGGATGCTGGTAACCGATGACCCTGACACAGCCAGGGTCTGCCGGTCGCTGGTCAATTGCGGCCGCACCGAAAGCGGGGCCTGGCACGAACACCACCTGCTGGGCGGCAACTACCGGCTCACCGAACTCCAGGCCGCCGTGATCCTGGTGCAGCTGGCCCGCTACGACCGGATGCTCGAACGCCGGCAGGAAGCGGCCCGTTACCTGCGCCGGGAGCTCTCGAGGATAGAGGGCCTCAGCCCGCTGACGGTCCCGGACTACGTCACCGCCACGAGCTGCCATCTCTTCATCCTCCGCTACGACAAACAGGCCTTCGGCGGACTGCCCAAGGCCAGGTTCATCGAGGCGCTCAACGCCGAGGGGATCAGGCCGGCCCACGGCGGCTATTATATCCCGGTCAATCGCCAGCCGCTGCTGCTGGAAAAGAACGTGGGACCATTCGATGCCATCCGGCGCCATGTCTATCGCGGCCGGCTGATCGACTACGCCGGTTTCGACTGTCCGGTGGCGGAGAGGGCCTGCGCGGATGAGGCGGTATGGCTGTTGCAGAACCTGCTGCTGGCCGATAAGCCCGACCTCGATGACATCGTGACGGCGTTCGCCAGGATCGCCCGCCACTTCGACCAACTGCTGGAGTAGCCAGCCTCATGCCGGGACTTTCCTACGCCGAGGCGGTGGAGCGCCTCTACGGGCTGCAGCGTTTCGGCGTCAAGCTTGGCCTCGAAAAGATTTCCTCCCTGCTCGCCGAGGTCGGCGATCCCCAGGACAGCTTCACCTCCTGCCACCTGGCTGGAACCAACGGCAAAGGCACCGCCGCCGCCGTGGTGGACACCCTGTTGCGCGCTCACCGGGTGAGCTGCGGCCTGTACACCAGTCCGCACCTGGTGGACCTGCGGGAGAGGATCGTCGCCGGCGGGCGCAAGGTCCCGGAGAGCTTCGTCGCCGGCTGGGTGGACCGCCGTTACGCCTGGATCGAGCAAAGGAAGGTGACTTTCTTCGAAGCGGTGACCGCCCTGGCCTTCGACTGGTTCCGCCGGGCCGGAGTGGGGGCGGCCAGCATCGAGGTGGGCCTGGGCGGCCGGTTCGACGCCACCAACGTGATTGTCCCGGCCGTGACCGTGATCACCTCGATCGGCCTCGAACACACGCAGCACCTGGGCCGCACCCTGTCCCTTATCGCCGGTGAAAAGGCGGGTATCGCCAAGCCGGGAGTGCCGCTGTTGTGCGGCGAGCGAAAGAAGCGGGCCGTGGCGGCGATCGCCGCGGTCTGCCGGGAGAAAGGAGCGCCGCTGCTGTTACTGGACGATGAGATTTCCTGCCGCGGCCTGAAAATCGACGGCCGGGGAACCGTGTTCAGCTACCGGAGCGGCCGGTTTTCGCTGAGCCGGGCGCGGGTTCCGCTCTATGGCCTCCACGCGGTG
>JAZDIG010000449.1:0-9150 GCA_043805105.1 Candidatus Glassiibacteriota bacterium
ACGGAGTGAGCGCCATGCCCCACGAGGGGCCGTCGCCGTGGTACCGCAGACCGGTCCTCTGGGCCTGGCTCAGCTTCATCATTTTCCTGACTCTGAACATCATCTTCTGGTAAAAAAAGGAGTATCCGGGATGAACCAGGAGCGCATGTCGATCACGATCTGGTTTCTCTGCGGGGTGATTCTGACAGTGTACGGGCTGGCGGTCACAGTCAGCGGTTACCTCAATTTCTCCAACCCTCCGCCGGTCAAAATGGCCTATCTGCATCTGGATTTCTGGTGGGGGCTGGTGCTGCTGGTGGTCGGCGGGATTTTCATCATCCATCAGTGGCCGGCCAAGGTAAAGAGACGGATGACGGAGTAGGGGTTATGCAGTAAGCCCGCGATCTGGGGACACGGTGCGCTGTCTTCCTGACAGTTCGCGGTGTTTTTCTATATTCCTTTCCCCACTTTTGCATGGGGAATACAGAGGAATTTGGCCGGCCCCCGGGGACGGCTGCCGATGGCTGTGGCAATTGACCAAGAGCCGGTTCGAATCTTACACACCCCGCCCTGCGTAGCGGCGTTTGCCGCGAAGCAGGGCACCCTTGGTTAGAGGGGACTGGCCCTGCCCAACCCGGCCACGAGAGCCGTACTACGCGTAGGTTTTTTCTAACATATTAATAAATGAGAAGTTATACCTTATAAGTCCCCTCTATCAAGAGGAGAAACAGGGGTGTGTCCGCTTTTCTCTTCGGTCTTTTCAATCCACTCTTTTATAGTAATCAGTACTCCCTTCAGGTTCATTCTCACCTCCTGTTCAAGAAACCTGAGCACTGTGAAACCAAGTTCTTCCAGACGTTTCTGTCGTAAGGCATCTTTATCCAATTTCTCATTGTGAGTAACGCCGTCTATTTCGATGATAAGCATCATCTTTTGACAAAAGAAATCGACTATGAATTCGTCAATCGGTTTCTGGCGGTGGAAATCATAGCCACACATCTGTTTACTTTTCAGATGCTCCCAGAGGACAAATTCCGCCAGGGTACTGTTCTTCCTCAGCTGGCGAGCCAACATTTTCAATTTTGGATAATAATAGGTTCTCATTTACACACCCCGGCCCCGATGAAATCGGGGCCACCCCTCTTGTTAGAGGGGACTGGCCCCGCCCGGCCCGGCTACAAAAACCTCACCACTTCTTACGAATTGATAATATCTTATTAAATAAGAAGTTATACCTTATAAGTCCCCTCTATAAAGAGGGGAAACAGGGGTGTGTCAACTCCTCCGGCAATTGTAAAAGATTGATCTGATTTATGACTCCGGATTTTCAGGCAGCGCCTTGCGGGCCGACACGATCATGGTCCGGCCGAAAAAGAGCGCCGGGGAATGCAGCTGGCGGCAGATTTCCCGGTTGGCCGATCTCTGACGCGGCTCCGGTTCGGTGAGCAGCACCTTGAGGGTGAACAGGGAGCTCAGGGGCCAGAGCGGCGCCAGGGCCAGGCAGCTCCTGCGCACGTGGTCCGTGGTGACCTCTTCGACCTTCAGGCCGGCCGTATGCAGGAGGTGGCGCAGTTGCCACCAGGCGAGAGGGTAGATGTGTTCGATGTAGCGGTTGTGGGTGAATTCACTGGATGGCCTCACCGCCAGGGAGTAAAAGCCGGTGAAAAGGAACCTGATCCGGCTGGCGACGTTGTTGATGTTGGGCGTGGTGAGGACCAACCTGCCGCCCGGAGTCAGCACCCGGGCCAGCTCCCTGGCGAAGCGGTACTGGTACTCCAGGTGTTCGATCCCCTCGCAGCAGACCACCAGGTCGTAAGCCGAATCCTCGAACGGCAGGGGATCGTCCAGGTTACCGGCCACCAGGTTCACTCCCCGTCTGGATGCGCTGAAATTTTCCGGGGCGATATCCAGCGCATCCAGGCGGTGGCCCAGGCGCACGAGTTCGGCCGAAAGTGAGCCGCGGCCCGGCGCCAGCTCCAGCGCCCGGCCCGGCGCTATCCCCGCCACCAGTGAAAGCACCTTGCGCTCGAGGCGCGAAAGTTTTACCTGACCGTCTGCCATCCGGCCCCCCGCGATCGATACAGGTTAAAGTATTACACACCCCGCCCCGGCTTGCCGGGGCACCCCTCTTGTCAGAGGGGACTGGCCTCGCCCCACCCGACCGCAAAACCTCATTATTTCTTATAAATCTCTAACATCCAATTAAATAATAACTTATACCTTATAAGTCCCCTCTATCAAGAGGGGATTCAGGGGTGTGTTAAGTATTTCTCATTCCTCAAGTAGCCTCGCCGCCAGTTCGATGCAATACTCCACTTTCGCTATATAGTGTATCTCAAAACCTGATACCTTAAGGCTAAATCTTACACACTCCGGCCCGCGGGCATCTTGCGGTCGCCCCGCGCCGAGCCTCCCTGCCTGCTTGAATCTGTGTACTACTGAACCTCGATGTATCTTTCGGTGAACACGCCCGTGGCCACGTCCCGCACGCGCACCCGCCATTGGCCGGGGCTGTCGCTGAGGGCGAGGGGGAACGAGCTCCGGCCGCCGCCCTCCGGGGCGGCAACGTTACCGCCGTACCAGCCGACCCGGTTCCCCTGCGGCCCGTACACCTCGACCACGAACACGTGCGGCCCGAATTTCACCGGCAGCGCGCCCTCTTCCCCGGCTGCCGCTACGCGGAAGCTGAAACCGACCTCCCGGCCGCGTTTGGCAGTCCGCGGCAGCTCGAGCACGACCTCCGACACCTGGTAGGGAAGGCTCGCCAGCAGCTTGACCTCGCCGGTGCTGATCGTGGTGCGGAGCTTGTCGCCGTGGCCCAGGTAGCGGCCCTCGCGCACATCATAGTTATAGAGCTCCGCCGGCAGCACCACCTCGACGTCCCTCGGCGGCTCGGCCACCCGGTAATCCTTGATCAGGCCCACCAGGTGGCCCTGTTCGCCGAGGTCATAGGTGGTCATTTTTACCGCCCGCAGGTCGCGGCCGCTGGCCGGCCGGATCCTGATCCGCGGTTGGTGGCCCGCGTCCCGCAGCAGCATGGCCGCTGAATTACGCACCGCCCTTTCACTGCCATCGGCGCGCAGGACTCCGTAGCCCGAGACGAACGCATTGAGGGTATAGGCCTTGCCGGCTCCGGCGGGGTTGCGGTAGACCACCGGCAGCCCCGGCCCGAACACCAGCGCCTCGGCTCCCTGCCCGCTGAGCCGGCTGTCTGCGGTGGCCAGCCCCCAGAGACCCTCGCGCCGGACTGTCTCCTCTCCGGCCGGGATCGGCCCGCCGGTGGTTCTGACTCCGAACGCAGAGTCCAGGGCGCCGTTTTCCAGCCAGCGGCAGTGGCCGTCCATCTGCGCCGCCTGGGCATCGGCGATCACGCTCCCGCCCGCCTCGGCGAACCGGCGGATATTTTCGGCGGCTGCGCCGCTCAGCGCGATCGTGTTGGGCAGCACCAGGATTTTGGCCCCCGCGGATTCGAGCCAGCCGTCTTCGAGCATCTGGCTGCTCATCACCCGGTACGGCACTCCCAGGTCTTCCAGCAGCCAGCGCCAGCTTTCGTAGTTGGACTCCCAGCGCTGGAATATCCTGCTCGGCGCTCCATCCGCCTCGATTATCTTCCCGTCCTGGATCCAGGTGCCGTGGATCGAGGGCATCGACCAGAGGAGCACCACCTCTCCGGGCGACCAGCGCGCCGACTTCACCAGCCGGGCCAGGCCCTTGTGCCGCAGCTCGCCGAAAACATTCAGCATGTCCCGGCCGCTCTTGCTGAGCCGGTAGTCAGGGTCGAGAGTTGAAAACTGCCAGAAGATCGCCGAACCGGCGGTGTGCCCGGAAAAGAGCCGGCTCCAGAGCTCGTAGTCCAGCTTGGGCCCCCAGACCCCGTAGCCTGTGCAGCCGGTGATCTTGCCGTCCTCGCGCATGAAAGCCTTGTGGCGTTCCGGTTCGCCGTAGGGCTGAGTGTGGTCGATTGTCCGGTCGAGCAGGTAGTAGTCGTAGCCGTTCTGGGGGACCGTACGCTGGGTGCCGGTCATCATCACCAGCCCGTCGTTATCCACCGACCGTACCAGTGAGCGTACGTAGGCGTAATTATTCGCGTAGGAAATCTCCATGAACGTGCGATGGTCGGCCCAGCTCGAATAGTTGCCCCGCGCCTGCGCCTCGAATGTATCGTCCGGGATCACCTCCTCCCACGACCCGAATGAAGTGCCCCACTGACCGTTGAGCGCTTCCAGGCCGCCGTACTGCTCTTTCAGCCATTGGCGGAATGCGGTTAGCGTGTGCGAAGAGAAGCAGAAGTCGAACGCATCGCCGTAGTGGGTGAGGGACGGCTCCTCGTAGCAATAGTAGCTCAAGGGGCTGAATTTCTTGAATTGGCTCACCTTTTGTTCGATCACCCGCTTCTGTTCGGCCAGGTAGGCCGAGTCGTGCAGGCAGTTAGTTCGCTGCAGGTACTTTTTGTCGTGAGTGGCGAGGTAGTTCTTTTTCTGGTCGCGGTAGGGAATTTCGCCGGGCCCGTCCAGCGATTCCTCGGTGTCGAGCCGGGTTTCGGCCTGGATGCCGAGGTTGCTGCGGAAGACGAAATCCGGCTCGATGGCAGCCCAGGCGGTCACGCCGAGAGATTCCAGGTAGCGGTCGAGAAATTTCCATTCGCCGGCCTCGATCTCCGGCATGAACCGGTACATCATCACTTCGTAGTCGTCCCAAGCGGCCGGCCGGTCGATAAAAAGCGCGCGCTCGGTCGAATGCAGCAGGTTGCCCCCGGGGCCCAGAGTCCTGGCGGTCACCACCGCCCGGCGGGCCAGGCAGCCGAGGCTGGGGAAAGCGAAACGGTATGTCAGGCTTTCGGCCAATTCCAGGGTGTCGGCCGCCAGCAGCCGGTCGCGGTTGTCGGTCAACAGGAGCGCCAGACGGGCCGGGACAGCCGATACCGTGACTTCGCCGGCTACCGTCTCGCCCAGCTTCACGGTCTCCCGGTCCAGCGCGATTCTCTCCACCAATGGCTTCACCGGAAATTCGGCCGATACTGTGGCGAAATCCGCCACCCGGCCGCCGGGCCGGACCAGTTTCAGGTCGGCGATCATCCGGCTGCCGGGGGTTACTTCGGGGAAAGCGGCTTCGAATGCGCCATCGGCTGGGGCGGCCAGCGTGGCCCGGCCCACGGTCTCCCAGGCCGGATTCCGCAGGGCCACCCGCACTGAATCCCCGGCCTGGGAGGTAATCCGGCCGGCGACCGTTATCCCTTTTCCGGTCCGGCCCGGGCTCACCGCGAGACCACCGATCCGGGTGGCCGGGTCGTCGCGGCCTGCAGCCCAGCGGATTGTCCGGCCCACCAGGGCATAGAGGTACTCCCAGTAGGGCAGGCCGTTTTTTTCATCCAGGGGTGAATCGATCCTGGGGAACATACCGGCATCGACCCAGGCCAGAGCGGCCACCCGGCCCTTGCCGTAGGTGCCCACCGCCAGGATCGGAGCGCCCTGGTCGGTTTCGATCAGCACCTCGGCGTCCGGGGCCGTATAGCTCAGGTGCTCGACATCCCCGGTGGGAACCAGCTCCAGGGGCAGGCCTCGAGTGATGTAATGCCCGGCGCCGGTCTTTTTCCAGAGACTCCGCCGGATACCGCCCGGCATCTCCTCGGGCTGGTCGGTCTCCCGCAGCCGGACCTGTTCGATCCGCACCTCTCCATCCAGGGGCGACAAGGCCCGGAAAGTCGAGTCGCCGGCGAGGTCTGTGGGCTGGAACAGCACCAGGCCGCAGCCTTTTCTCACCCTGTCGAGCAAAGCCGCCCGCAGTTCAGGGGGCCAGTTCTCCCAGCCTCGCATGGGCGGCAGCACGATCACGTCGAACTCTTTTTCGCTTTCCAGCTCGCTGGTGAGGTCGGTGTAGCTGATCGAGAACTTGTCTGTGACGTGGTCGTAGCCCAGGGCGCGGGTGCCGTAGAAGTCGCCGAAAGCCCAGCGGTGCAGCCCCAGGCTCGGTTCGAAGGTCACCGTCGTGGGCTGGATTTCGAAGCGCTGCATCAGGCCCACCATCACCCGGCCGGCATAGGCTCGGGGCACAAACAGCCCGCGTATCGCGCCGGCCGCGTCCGGGTTCTGCCAGTCGAGGTGGGGCGAGGAGACCGAATCGCTGTAGATGATGTCCATCTTGCCCCGGCTGTCCAGCTCCGGCTGGTATTCCCAGGTGCGCAGGTGGTCGATATAAAGCCGGCAGGCGCGCGCCGGGGAGAAGGCGACCTGCGCCAGACTGCTGAAATCCACTCCCTGCAGCTCTTCCCGGCGGAACTGGAGCAGGTTGAGGCCTTTTTTCAGGTTCCGCAGGCTCTGCCACATCCCGCCCGTGCCGTCGGTGAATGTCACCAACAGCCCCACCGGCTCGGGGGCGTACACATCGAAGAAAAACGCCTCGTAGATCTTCCAGCCGCCCCCGCCCTCATCGTTGAACTTCTCCCGGATTATCTCCTCCATGCGCCAGATTCCAGTCAGATCCACAGTCAGCCTGGCCCCGGTCGCGAATTCCACCCGCAGGTCATGCTTACGTTCGGTGGCGTAAACGCTGTCGATTGCCAGGCTGCCGCCGCCGGTCAGAGTCCAGCGCGACAGGCCGCCGTCCTCGAAGTCCTGCAGCCTGCCCCATTCGTCCTGGCCCCGCAGCAATGCGGGGAATAACGCCGCAGCTATTACCAGTAAAAGTACACCAGAAGACTTTCTCGGGAACCTCATTTAAAGCTCCTTGCCGTACCGTGGGGAATGTTCCGGTCGATTGCCCTCAAGCTAACATCCCGGCTTAAAGCGGACAACACTTCACTGCCTCGGGGTCGGTCTTGGGCCGGGCTTAGTTCCAAGTTGACTGCCGGCCGGATATGGCTTAAGTTCCACCCGATGGCGCCGGGGGCCTTGATGGTCATTCTGCCGGCCGTGAATTTACTTTTGCCCGGGATCACTTTATGAAAACTATCACCCTCCTTACGGCTCTGCTGGCGGCGGTATCTTCGTCCGTTTTCCCCGCCGGAATCGAGCGCTGGGGGATTTTCGAGCTGACTTTTCACGAGCGGGGCTGGGAGAACCCATTCCGCGACGTAGTAATCGAAGCGGTTTTCACTTCGCCCGGCGGCAGGCAGACCCGCGTGGCCGGCTTCTACGATGGCGACGGCGCGGGCGGGGTGGAGGGCGATGTGTTCAAGCTCAGATTTTCGCCGGGGGAAACCGGGACCTGGAGCTGGAAGATCAGCTCCAACCGCAGCTCCCTGGACGGCCGGTCGGGAAGCTTCGAATGCGTCAATTCCGACCGTTGCGGCCCCTTGCGCTACGATCCTTCCCGGCCCTGGTACCTGCACTGGGCGGATGGCTCGGTGTTTTTCGAATCGGGCGCCAACGATCCCGAATGCTTCCTGGCCAGCGGCTTCCTGACCCAGGAGGAGCGCTACCGGGGAATCGATTACCTGGCCGGCAAAGGCGCCGATATCCTCTACATGGGGATGGTCAACGCCGGACCGGGGGACGGCGGCCCGGAGATGAAAGTCACACCCTGGACCGGCGGATTCGACCGGCCGGAGTTCGACAACATCTGCCTGCTGTTCATGAACCGGCTCGAGGGAGTTATCCGGCGGCTCGGGGAGCGCGGCATGGTGGCCCATCTGGTAGTTTACCTCGACGACTGCGGCCAAATTTCACGCGCGATCAGCAGCGCACAGGAAGAAATGCTCTTCCGCTATTTCTGTTCCCGGTTCGGCGCTTTCCCCAACATTGTCTGGAACCTGGCGGAGGAGTACGAGGAGTGCTTCGATTCCACCTGGTGCGTGACCCGCGCCGGCTGGATAAAGAAATACGACCCGCTCGGCCACCCGGTCACCGTGCACGGCCTGTCCAGCGACGAGTTCCATTTTGCCGGCCGGCCGGATTTCGACCTGACCGCCATGCAGTTCAATTACACCAATCCGGATTCGCTGAACGCCGTGACCCGTAAGCTCAGGCTCCAGGTCGCCTCCGCCGGCCGGCCGATACCGGTGTCGATCATCGAATGGACGCCCATCGCTCCGGAACAGGCGGACCTGGCGCGCCGGGGGATGTGGGCCATCGCCGCCGGCGGCGGAGTTTACCAGGTGTTCAACAAGGTGGACAGCGAGCCCATGAGCGCTGAGTTCAGCCGCTGGGAAAAGGTCTGGAACTATGCAGCGGTGGTGCGGAGGGTGATGGAGAGCCTGCCGCTTGACCGCATGGCCCCGGACAACCGGATCACCAGCCGCGGCTACTGCCTGGCCGCGCCTGGAGAAGCCTACCTGGTGTACCTGCCGTCCGGCGGAGAGTTCACGGTCAAGGCAGCCGCAAGGAGCAAGCCCTATTCCGCGCTCTGGATCGATCCGCGCACTGGCAGCCGCACCCCGGCCGGCAGCGTTGCCACCGGCGTGGGAAAATTCGCCACACCCAGCGGTGAGGATTGGGCGCTGCTGGTGAAATAAGAAAAAGCGGGGCTGCCGGGAGGGTAACGGTGGTTCTGAATCACGGAAGTCACAGATGCGGCACGAGTTGCACGAATACCCTACCCAGCCCTCGAACCGTAAGGGTGGTTCGCGAACCGCCCGTATCAGCATAGTGTCCGGATTTACCGTAGGGGCGGCCGGCGGCCGCCCGGTGGGGAGTTAGGGCGGCTCCGTGTCATCCGTTTTTATCCGTGCAATCCGTGATTCAGAATCACGGCTGCCCGCATTACACTGTCAATTGCGGAGTAAAAGGATGCCCAAAAAGCTTTCCAGCATGTACTTTACCGCCGGGGGCAGGAAATTCCCGGAGGCGGTGGATGTGCTCGGCGTGCGCTACGAAAAAGTGGAAGACCTGCGCTACGGCACCAACCCCAACCAGGGCGCGGCTTTCTACCGGCCGGCAGATGGTCCGGCCGGGACGGTGATCGGCCGCCTGGAAGTCCTCAAGACCGGCAAAGGCGGCCTCAGCCAGACCAACCTCGAGGATGTCCATCACGCCCTGGGGATCGTCAAGTACTTCGAACGCCACGCCTGCGCCGTGATGAAACACCTGAACCCCTCGGGCGCGGCCGTGCAGTCCGCGGACGAATCCCAGGCGGAGGTCTACCGCAAGGCGCGCGACTGCGACAGCCGGGCGGCTTTCGGTTCGGTGGTGGCTTTCAATACCCCGCTGACAGTGGAAACCGCGGAAGAGATCATGG
>JAZDIG010000450.1:0-7704 GCA_043805105.1 Candidatus Glassiibacteriota bacterium
GGACTGCCGCTGATCTTGCTCAGCGCCACCCGGTTGGTGTCCGCCGGGGCATTCTGGGGAGCCACCAGGCCGTTGAGGCTGAGAAAGTCCGGCGAAACGTTGAATGTGCCCTGCGTGTATGAAGCAGGTTGTGCCGGGTTACCTTCGTTCTCGTTGATACGGAAGGTGAATACCGACTTATCGATTTTACCGTCCAGTATTGTGAACTTCTGTACTTCGAGTTTTTCGACCGACTGGATGGCCACGGTATCGGCCACCATCGAGAGCGCTCCGGTAAGAACTCCCATGGCTTCGACGAAATTACCGACCGCCAGATCGGCCTGAGTGGCGGGCGCCGGCTGGTTATTGACTATCTTCAGCCAGACCGTTTTAGCGCTGTAAGTTACAGTCCCCTTGAGGGTGATGTTTTTCTCTGTGTCCCTGAACTCCAGGGTGAAATTGCCGCTGCCAAGCGCGATCACCTTGCCGCCGACTTCCACCCTTTCCGGCTGGGAGACGAGCACCTCGATAGCCGTAACCTCCTTGTTTTCAGCGATCCGGCCGACCACAGTAATCTGGCTGTCGCGGATGATATCAGCCCGGGCGGCAGGCTCGTTCGTACCCTCGCGCGCGATTCGCGTACCGGCTGTTATCAGGATGCTGCGGACCACGGTCAGGCCGGTGGAGTCGCGGGTTTCCAGGGTGAACCCGGCCGTGGTAAGCTCGACTACCCTGCCGATCATATTGCGCAGGGTGCCCCTGCGGTAGGTCAGGCGGGAGGCTTCCATCGTGAACGGGTCCTGCACCGTTACCACGCCCTCCGCTTCCAGCTCGTCGCCGGCAGCCAGCAGGTTCAGGTCGAGAATCTGGCCCTGGGGCCAGAGAATCTGGGTTCCGGGAGTCAGTAAGACTGTCACCTGTTTCACCGGCGCGACCGTGTCGCTCGGCGTGATAGTCAGGCTGGTTCCGTTAATCGCGGTAAGCTGTCCCAGGAAATGGAAGCGTTCGCCCGGCTGCGGAATGATGCTGATGCCGCCGCCGCCGCCGGTATGTACGGTTATTTTAAGCACCTTGAGAGTGCCGTCTGTCTGGACCTGTATTTCAGCCGTGCCAAAGCCGCCCACCGTGAGCTGGACCAGGTTGCCGCTGTCATCCACGATCGGGGTCGAGGCATCGTAGCGGACCGTATCCACACCGGACTCGCCGGTTTCGGGATTGATCCACTGGGCGATGAAGAACCCGCTGCCGATGAAAGTCACCTGGCCGCCGATCTGGAAAGTTTCGCCGGGTTTAGGCCCGCCGCCGGGTTCGCCGCCGGGTTCGCCGCCGGTATGTACGGTTATTTTAAGCACCTTGAGAGTGCCGTCTGTCTGGACCTGTATTTCAGCACTGCCAAAGACGCCCACCGTGAGCTGGGTGGGGTTGCCGCTGTCATCCACGATCGGGGTCGAGGCAGGATCGTAGCGGACAGTGTCCGTCCCGGACTCGCCGGTTTCGGGATTGATCCATTGGGCGATGAAGAACCCGCTGCCGATAAAAGTCACCTGGCCGCCGATATTGAACGTTTCGCCGGGCTTCGGCCCGCCGCCGGTGTGCACGGTTATTTTCAGAACTTTCAGTGTACCATCGGTCTGGACCTGTATTTCCGCTATGCCGACGACACCCACCGCAAGCTGAGCCGGATTGCCGTTGTCATCCACGATCGGAGTCGAGGCAGGATCGTAGCGGACAGTGTCCGTCCCGGACTCGCCGGTTTCCGGATTGTCCCATAGGGCAACGAAGAAGCCGCTGCCGACAAAAGTTATCTGGCCGCCCAACTGGAAAGCCTCGCCGGGTTGAGGGCCTCCACCTGGGCCTCCGGTCATCACGGTGATTTTCAGCGCTTTCAGGGAGATGTCGGTCTGGACCTCGACATCCGCCGTGACGTGGACACCCACCGCAAGCTGGGCCGGGTTTCCGCTTTCATCCACGATCGGGGTCGAGGCAGGATCGTAGCGGACAGTGTCCGTCCCGGACTCGCCGGTCTCCTGATTGGTCCACTGGACGGTGAAGAATCCGCTGCCGACAAAAGTCACCTGGCCACCGGATTTGAAAGTCTCGCCGGGCTTGGGCCCGCCGCCGGTGTGCACGGTAATTTTCAGGACTTTCAGGGAGCCGTCGTTCTGGACCTGGATTTCTGCTTCGGCGCCGAGGCCCACCGCCAGCTGCGCCGGGTTGCCGCTTTCATCCACGATCGGAGTCGAGGCGGGATCGTAGCGGATAGTGTCTGCGCCGGACTCGCCGGTTTCCTCATTGTTCCACTGGGCGATGAAAAAGCCGTCGCCGATAAAAGCCACCTCGCCGCCCATCTGGAAAGTTTCGCCTGGTTTCGGCCCGCCGCCGGGTCCACCGCCGGTGAACACGGTGATTTTCAGCACTTTCAGGGAGCCGTCTGCCTGGACCTGGATTTCCGCGGTGGCGCCGATTCCAACTGTGAGCTGGGCCGAGTTGCCGCTTTCATCCGCGATTGGGGTTGAGGCGGGATCGTAGCGGATCGTATCCATGCCCGACTCACCGTTTTCCGGATTGGTCCACTGGGCGATGAAGAAGCCGTCGCCGATGACAGTCACCTGGCCGCCGCGCTGGAAAGTTTCGCCGGGCTGGGGACCACCGCCGGGAGCGCCGCCGGTGTTAACGATTATTCTCAGCACTTTGCGGGAAAAATCGGCCTGGATTTCGATTTCGGCCTGAACGTTCTGTCCGATTGCCAGGGTGATCGGGTTGCCGCTGTTGTCCACAATGGGTGTGGTGATATCGTACCTCAGCGTGTCCACACCTGACTGCTGAGTTTCCGGATTCTGCCAGGTGGCGACGCAGAAACCGTTGCCGAGCTGGCTGATCGTCCCGCCGATTGTAAACCTCTCGCCGGGCTGAGGGCCGCCGGTAGGCGGCGGGTTGGTCCCGCCACCGCCGGGCGGCGGCGCGACTCCACCGTCGAAAATCTGTAAGGCGAGCATTTCGCCATTGGCCTGCTTGGTGCCTGTCCCGAAGGCCGAGTTGCCGACCGGGATGGCCGAGAGCTGAATGTGTGTTACGGCATCTGTGCCGAAGATTAGGGTATTAACATCAGTAATCACAGTTATAGTGAAGGTGCTGCTGGTATTCGGGTCGTACCCTTCAAGTGTGAGCCGGCTACCGTCATTCGTCTTCACAACGCCGCCGAAAGGCTCTCCGCCCGGCGGTGGTGTGGTTCCGCTGGTATCGGGCGGAGTAGTCCCGCCGCCATTGGTCGGGGGTGGAACTTTTGTTATTGTAGCCGCTTGCCAGCCATCCGGAACAGGAGTCCCAAAGCCCACGGCGAAATCATGTAAGATCAGAGGAGCGGAAGTGCCGCCGTCGTAAGTATATTGAGTAGTTGGGGTAAAATAGACTTTGAAAGAGGTCGGCGTTCCCGGCGGTGGGGAGAGCGGGGTTAAGATGTAATAATCCGTTCCTATAGAAGTAATCTCGCCGTAGAACTGGGGCTGCGGCGGCGTCTGCGCCAATAGTGGGCCGCTCACCAAAAGCGCAACCGCCAGGAGCAAGCCGGTACGCAATAATTTGCTCAGAGCCATGATGTTTTCTCCTCTGGTTGGGTTATCAAATTCAAAGCTCTTACGGATTAGCTTATATGTTTTCAGGCCTAAACTTTTTCAGCTTTTCTCCCGGTTCGCCGAACGAGTTCAAAATACATGACACGAAAAATCCGGATAAATAGCCGGTACATGAATTCTACCACGCGCGAGGCTCCGCGGCAACGGGCGAACTTTACCCAGGCTGATGAGAATAAATTCAGGAAGAACGAGCGCTACTGGGGCAGGGACCCTCGTCCGTACGGTTGCATCCGGCCGGGAAGCGGCAGGCGGCTGGCTGGTAACCCGCCTCCCCGACAACCGTAAGAACTGAAGAAATCGTTGCAAAGTGATTTTTCTTTATTCTTGCAATCGACTAATATATAAGAAGTTGAGCCGAAAAAGTCAACCATCTCGCATTCTGCGATTGATCGGGAGGGAAGTCGTTCGGACAGGCCAAAATGACTGCAAGACAGGTGCCAGATTTCGGTAGGGGATAAGAAATTTGCGGGCTGGCCGCCCTTTGTCCCGGAATCAGTTGCTTTTCCTGGTCAGGGCGAACTGGATGGGGTAATTGATCCACATCGCCACCCGCTCGCCATCCTTGATCGCCGGGCGGAAACGGGTTTTTTTGGCGGCTTTCACCGCCGCATCGTCCATATCCTGATAGCCGCTGCTCTGCTCTATTTCCACCTTATCCACGGTCCCTTTTTCCGTCACCAGCACTTTCAGGCCCACCGTGCCCTCGATGCCTTTTTTCTCCGCTTCCTTGGGATAGACCGGCGGAACCAGCATCAGCAGCTCCGGCCTGCGGTAGGGCAATTTCCCGGTGGAGGCCCCGGTGCCTGAACCGGGATTTTCGACCGGCTGGTCCGGCCCGAAATCGATTGCGCCGAATTCGGGTTTCGGAACGTCGATCTCCTCCAGGGCGAAGGGCACTTCCTTGATCTGGGGCACCTTGACCCGTTTCTGGTTCAGGCTGGTCCGGGGTACCGCGTTGAGTACGATCAGAGTACGAGGGGAGAGGTTGGGAGGATATTGTTCGAAAGGCATGTTATCTACCAGCGCCTGCTGTTTCAGCAGCGATTCGAGCAGGACGTTGAGTAAAAACAAGAGGACTACCGCGAGAAACAACGACCGCCGGAAAAAGAAATCGAATTTGGTTCTGTCGGCCGCCTGGTTCAAATAACGGTAAATCTTAGAGAGTATCTCTTTTACCAGGTCGACGGCAGCATTTATTCTGGCCTGCAGATTCATACCACCATTCTGTACCGAGACTTCCATTGAATTTCTACTGCTTCGAAAGTTTTCAGGTCAGGGAACGCTCATGAGGACGAGGACCGGGAGCTGAAGGCTCGGTTACCCGTCAATCACTTTTAATACACTGTAAACCGGTAAAGTTCCGCGGACCTGAGGCTCCGCTTTCAGAAACCGGGGCCGGTGGAAACACCCGTGCGTTTGTTGCCGCGCATGATGGCGATGATCTCCTCCGGAGTTTTTGGCGCAGCCGCGCTCATCACCCGGCTGCCGCGGTCGGTGACCAGCACGTCATCCTCGATCCGCACCCCGATCCCTTCCTCCGGGATGTAGATCCCCGGTTCCACGGTAATCACCATGCCTGGGGCGAGCGTATCGGCCCGGCTGCCCACGTCGTGCACGTCCATCCCGAGAAAGTGGCTGGTGTAATGGATGAAGTACTTGCCGTAGCCGGCATCGTCGATCACTTTCCGGGCGGCGGCGTGGACCTCCTTGAGGGTGATTCCCGGCCGCACCGCCTGGATGCCTGCCTGCTGAGCGGCGAGGACGATATTGTAGATTTCGAGCTGCCGGTCGGTGAAGCGGCCGTTTACCGGCACAGTGCGGGTCACATCGGCGGTGTAGTAATCGTATTCGGCGCCGACGTCCATCAGCACCAGCTCGCCCTCCTGGATTTTCCTCCGGTTGGAGTTATAGTGCAGCACCACCGTGTTCGGTCCGCTGCCCACGATCGAAGGAAAGCCCGGCCTCTGGCTGCCGCGCCGCTGGAAACCGTACTCGATCAGCGCCTCCACCTCGTATTCGTACATCCCGGGAGCCAGCTGCTGCATGGAGTGGCGCAGGGATTCGGCCGTGATGTCGATGGCTTTCTGCAGGGCGGCCAGCTCCTCCGAATCTTTCACCATCCGCAGAGGGTTGACCAGCCGGGACAGAGGCCGGATCACCAGGTGCGGGTAGCGCTTCTCGATCTTCTCCAGCAGCACCTCACCAGCCGACCGCGGCCCGTCCAGGGGCGACGGGGTGAAGTCGAAGTACAGCACGTCGATTTTTCCCGCCAGCTCGGCCAGGGTTTGTTCGAAAGTGCTTTTTTCCTGGGCGCTGGCGATCCCGACCGCGTCCTCGGTCTTTTGGCCGGGCCCCAGTTTCTCCCCGGTCCAGGCTTCCGAGAGCGAACCCTGGTCCAGGTTGCGGGCCGGCAGGAAAAGAGTTTCACTGCTCCGGGCCTCGGGCGACAGGATGAGGATCAGGTCGGGCTGCTCGATTCCGGTCAGGTAGTAGAAATTGTTGCTCTGGCGGAAGCTCGCCAGCTCCAGCTCCATCTCTCCCGGCACCAGTGCTGCTGCACCCTTGAGCTCGGAGATAAGCCTGGCTCTGCGCGATTTGAAACCAGACCAATCCTCTGCGAACAGAGTCGAACTCACCAGCAGCAGGATGACCAGCCAGATCGCGGTAAATCTACCGTCTCTCATTCTTCGGATCGCCTCCGCGACGACGGTTTTCTTTCCGCATCGGAAAGTGCGGAAATGGGCGTCGAGGTTCGGGTTCGCACCCCCGGTGTCCGCACTTACGGTGATTTTCGCAATCTCCATAATCTAAACAATATAGTTCCGGGCGGGATGAAAGGCAAGTTTGGCCAAGGCTGACCGGCCCGGCTTTGCAATCTGCGGCCCAGAGGCAGACCGGAGGTTTTCTGCAGCGCTGTTATGTTTGCTTTTTAGCGGTCCGTCGGCTAATTTTAACCATTATTTCTCAGGTTCGAGCCGGTTCAATTCAGAACTCGCGGCGGCGTCATGGCGATTGAAGGTCTGAAGAGTAAGTTCGAGGAGATGAGCCAGGCGCTGGCAGGGGTCCGGCACCTCTACGTGCTTTGCCACGACAATCCCGACCCGGATTCCCTGGCCAGCATGCTCGCCTTGCGCTATTTGTTGTCCCGGCATTTCAAGATCAAGAGCACGCTGGTTCACGGGGGTGAGATCGGCCGGGCGGAAAACCAGGCACTGGTCCGCCTGCTGAAAATACCAGTGAAACAGATAGATGAGATGCGGATCGGACCCGGGGCCCGCTTCGCCGTGGTCGATACCCAGCCCGGGGCCCGCAACCATTCGCTGCCGCCGGGAGCTAACGTCGTGCTCACTTTCGACCACCACCCGCTGAATAAGCGGCTGCCGAGCAAATTCACTCACGTCTGCCAGGACCTCGGCGCCACCAGCACTATGCTCTTCGAATATCTTGAACACTCGGGCCTGGAGATAAACAGCCGCCTGGCCACCGCTCTGTCCTACGCGCTGCTTTCGGAAACCCAGGACCTGGGCCGGGAAGCCCGCCGCGCCGATGTCCAGGCTTACCAGAAATTGATCGCCAGGGCCAGCCTCCGGACCCTGGCCGATATCAAATACCCCCTGCTGTCACACGACTACTTCAAGACACTGAACCGGGCGCTGAACAACACCTTCTTCTACAAGAATATCGTTGTCACGCGACTGGGAGCGGTCAACAGCACCGACATGATCCACCAGATGGCAGACCTGTTTCTGCGTTTCGAGCGGCGGAGCTGGTCGCTGGCGATCGGCTGGAACCACAACCACATCCTGCTCAGCCTGCGCAGCAGCAACGTGCGCGCCCGCTGCAGTAAAATGGTGCTGAAACTGGTCAAGGGAAAGGGAACCGCCGGTGGGCACGACATGGTCGCCGGGGGCCGGGTGGACAGCCGGGACATGAAGCAATCTGAAATCCGCAGGGTCGAGGAGCTGATTATCTCGCGCTTCCTGCGGGCGCTGGGACACAGCGGAAACCTTGACATTCTCTCACCCCTGGTAGATCATGAAGATGACGGCAGCCATCCCGACTAAGTGCTTTAATTCTCAGTTACGGGGACGTT
>JAZDIG010000451.1:0-6706 GCA_043805105.1 Candidatus Glassiibacteriota bacterium
CAGAAGAAATACGCCGATGACGTCGGCTGCCCGAACGGCGCGCTTAATCCGTTCAACATCGATGCCGTGATCAACGGCGCCTACATCACGATCGGGCTGCTTTACGGCGGCGGAGATTTCGGCAAGACGGTGGAGATCGCCACTCGCTGCGGCCAGGATTCCGACTGCAACCCCTCGAACGCGGGCGGCGTGCTGGGCACGCTGTTGGGCTACGAGGCGATCCCGGCGGGCTGGAAGCTGGGCCTGGAAAAGGTGGAGGAGCTCAAGTTCAGCTACTCCGACTACAGCCTGAAGGATATTTACGAAGTGAACCATCGGCTCGCCGGCGAGATGGTCACCCGGGGCGGAGGCACGGTCACCGACAGCCTCTGGACGATCCTGACTCAGGAGCCGGCGGCCGGGCAGAAAGTCGAGGTGGCGTTCGAGGGGCTCAGGCCGGTGCGCAAGACCGGGCTGCGTGACATCCGCCTGGAGGAAAAAGCTTTCAGCACCACTTTCAGCGGACGGGGATTCGTGGTCGACGGCAGCCTGGAGAACAATACGGGCCGCGCCCGCTGCGAGGTGCGCGTGGACGGCAAGCTGGTCGAATCCGTGGTGCTCGAAGGCGACCCCCACAACCGCCGCACCCCCCTGTTCTGGAAATACAACCTGGCGGACGGCGACCACCGGCTCGACATCCGGATGGTGAGCGGGGACGCTGCGCCCCGGCTCACCAGTCTGCTGGTCTACCGCTGATATTGAAAAAATCACCGCAGAAAGGGGCGCGCTTTCCGCGCCCTTTTTTGTGTTTCCGTCAATCTGCCCGCGCCGAGGTGCGTGATGAAAGGTTGCCAGGCCGTTGCTCGGCAGCTATCTTTAATTCGTAACGATTGGCCTCAATTCAGAGTTCAGGAACACAGATGAGCTATCTCGTACTTGCGCGCAAATACCGGCCGATGGTGTTCGGCGAAGTGGTGGCCCAGGAACACGTGACCCGCACCCTGGTCAACGCCCTGGCCGCCGGCCGCACGAGCCATGCCTATATTTTTTCCGGCCCCCGGGGCGTGGGCAAGACCTCCACCGCCAGGCTCCTGGCCCGGGCGGTCAACTGCAAGAATCCGGCGGGCCAGGACCCCTGCAACGTATGCGAAAATTGCCGGGCGATCACGGTTGGCAACTCGCTGGACGTACTGGAAATCGACGGCGCCTCCAACCGCGGAATCGATGAAATCCGCGACCTGCGCGAGCGGGTGGGGTATGCGCCCGCCGTCTGCCGGTACAAAATCTACATCATCGACGAAGTGCACATGCTTACCCAGGAAGCCTTCAACGCGCTGTTGAAGACCCTGGAGGAGCCGCCCTCGCACGTGATCTTCATCTTCGCCACCACCGCGCCGCACAAGGTCCCGCTCACCATCCTTTCGCGCTGCCAGCGGTTCGACTTCAAGGCCGTGCCCACGGTGAGCATCGTCGAACAGCTGGAAAAAGTGTTGGCCGCCGAAAAAATCGGAATGAATCGCGAGGTAGTGGAGATGATCGCGCGCAAGGCGGACGGAGCGATGCGTGACGCCCTGAGCCTGTGCGACCAGGTGATCGCTTTCTGCGACGGCGACTATACCGTGGAAAAAGCCTCCCAGGTGCTGGGGATACTGGATGCGGAGCTGTTCCTGGAGCTGAGCCGGCTGGTGGCGGCCCGCGACACTCTGGCCGTGGTGCAGTTCGTCGACCGGCTGGCCGAAAACGGCGTGGACCTCGAAGAATTCTACGCCGAACTGGCCCGTCATTACCGGCACCTGATCATGTTCAAGCTGGGAGTCAAAGATCCCTCGGCGCTGGACATCCCCTCCACTCACGCCGACAGTTACGCCGAGATCAGCCGGGGATTCGACCTGGAAGACCTGGTCCGCTCCCTCCAGCTCGTGCTCGGTTTCGAGGAAACTTTCAAGTTCAGCGGCCAGCAGAAGATAACGCTCGAACTGCTCCTGATCCGTTTGACAATGCTGGAGAAAAGCGTTAATATTAGCGAACTTATCGGCAGGCTGGAACAGGGACGGACTGCGGTGGTACAAAACGTTCAGCAGGCACGGTCAGCCCCGGACCAGACCTCGGCGGCGCAGTCCGCCGGCCCGGCCGGCGGGTACTCATCCGCCCCCGCCGGGGAGCCCGAGATCCGGAGCACTTCGGACACGGCCGGGCGGAAAAGCGAATTACCGGACCGGGAGGCGGTGACGCCCCTGGTTGCCGAGGGCCAGGAAGTGGACCTGGGAGTAATCCGGCACCACTGGCCCGGACTGGTCGACAAGGTCAAGAACGTCAGCCGTAAGCTCTGGTCCGCTCTCGGTTCGGCCGAACCCGTGAGCTACGAAAACGGCCGGCTGGTGCTGGCGGCACCGGGCAATGCCTATACTCTCGACCTGCTTAGCCGCCCCGATTCCAGGCAGGCGATCAGCGACGTGATCCGCCGGAGCTTCCGGCTCGATTCCGTAAGCGTGGAAATCGTTCCCACCCGGGAGGAAGCCGGCCCCGGAGTGAAGAGAGAGAGGGAGGGGTCGAACCCTTCCACTGAATCGTTCGACCAGCTTTGCCGGAACAGCCCGTTGATGGGGAAAATCAAGGACCTGTTCGATCCGGAACTGATATCCTGATTTCGCCCGGCACGAGGGTGGCCGGGATACGTCTCGCGGCCAACATGTGGGGATAGGAAAATGAACAACTTTTCACAGCTTTTGCAGCAGGCGCAGAAGATGCAGGGCCGCTTCCAGCAGATACAGACCGAACTGGAGAAAAAGAAAGTGGAGGCTACCAGCGGGGGCGGCATGGTGCGGGCAGTGGTCAACGGCAAGCAGGAATTACTGAGTCTGCGTATCGACCCGCAGGTGGTCGACCCCAAAGACACCGAAATGCTCGAGGAACTGGTAGCCGCCGCGGTCAACAAGGCCCTGGAGAACAGCCGCGAGCTGATCGGCCAGGAGATGTCCAAGCTGACCGGGGGAATAAGCCTGCCCGGAATCTTTTCGAACCTGTTCGGCAGCCAGTGACCGGCGATGTCCAGGAGCGTGGAAAAGCTGATCAGGGCCTTCAGCCGGATGCCGGGTATCGGTGAAAAGACCGCCGGCAGGCTCACCTACCACCTGCTCAAGGCGCCGGCCGAACAGGCCTATCAGCTGGCCGAGGCGATCAGGGAGTTGCGCGACAAGGTGATCTTCTGTTCCCGCTGCGGCAACATCACGGAAGACGACCCCTGTGCAATCTGTGGTGACGACCGCCGGGACAGGAGCGTGGTTTGCGTGGTGGAGGAGCCGAGCGACATCCGGGCGATTGAAACCAGCGGCTCTTTTCGCGGCCTCTACCACGTGCTCGGCGGCAGGCTCAGCCCGCTCGACGGTGTCGGGCCCGAACAGCTCGCTTTCGACCGGCTGCTCAGCCGGGTCGATGACGGTGACAACCCGGTGGAAGAAGTGATCGTGGCCACCAACCCAAGCGTGGAGGGGGACGCCACCGCCCTGTACGTCCAGAAACTCCTGGCCGAAAGAAACGTGCGGGTGAGCCGGATCGCCTGCGGGCTGCCGGCCGGCGGACATCTGGAATACATGGATTCGTTCACGATCAGCCAGGCGCTGGAAGGCAGGCATAAACTCTGACAGCCCCTGAAAGCGGATACCGACCATGCGGAACCTGCCAAATGCATTGACTATCACCAGAATTTTGCTCGCCCCCCTGCTGTACTATCTGATCTTCGAGGCGCACGGCTACTGGGACTACATCCTGCTCTACTACCTTTTCGTCGTGGCCGGCCTGACCGATATTTACGACGGCAGCCTGGCGCGCAGCCGGAACCAGATCACCACTTTCGGCAAGTTCGTCGACCCGGTGGCGGACAAGCTGCTGCTGGCCGGGGCGCTTATCCCGTTCTACCTGCTCAACAGCAAGCTTCCCGAATTCAGGCCCGTGACCCTGCCGATCGTGATCATTCTGCTGGGCCGCGAGATTGTAATCACGTTATTGCGCTACTATTCGATGTGGACGGGATTCATTTTCAGCGCCAGCCGCCTGGCCAAATTCAAAACCGCTTTCCAGATGTTCTTCATCGGTTCGGTGCTGGTACATCTGGCGCACCGCCGGATCATGGTGGAGCGGCCGGAATTCGCCTTCCAATGGTTCGACCCGATCCACTTCCGGATGAACGAAGTAGTGATACTGGTGGTGGTGGGTCTTTCGGTGGCTTCGGCGGCGGAATACATCGCCCGTAACCTGCCCAGCCTGCTCAGGCAATCCCGCGCATGAAATTCCTCATCAAGCTGATCGCCTCCGGACTGGGAACGGGGTACAGCCCCCTTGCGCCCGGCACCGCGGGCAGCGCTCTGGCGGCAATCGTGGTCTGGCTGCTGGCTCCCTGGTGGGGCCCCGGCACGGCGGCGGCAGCGACTGTCGGGGCGTTCATTATCGGAGTCTACTGCACCGGCCGGGCCGAAAAGTTCTGGGGGCACGACGACGGCCGGATGGTGATCGACGAGGTGGCGGGTATGTTCCTGAGCCTGTCGCTGGTGCCGGCCGGCCTGCGTAATATCGCCATTGCCTTTCTCATTTTCAGGGCCTTCGACATATTCAAACCCCCGCCGGCCCGGGCCGCTGAAAGGCTGCCGGGCGGGTGGGGCGTGATGACCGATGACATCGTGGCCGGAGCCTACACGGCGATCGTAATGTGGGGGATAGCCGGATGGATGTGATAATCCTGACAATCGGTTCGGAGATTCTCAAAGGCCGGACCATCAATACCAACGCCGGCTATATCGCCGCCAGACTGTACGCTGCCGGATTCAACGTGCGGCAGGAGCGCGCGGTGGCAGACAGCGAAGAGACGATCGTCCGGGCGCTGGGCGAATGCTTCTCGCAGGCAGAACTGATTATCGCCACCGGCGGCCTGGGTCCCACCCGCGACGATGTGACCAAGAGCGCCGCCTGCCGTTATTTTGGGCGCGGGCTGTTGTTCGACCAGGAATATTTCGCCCGGCTGGAGGACTTTTTCCGGCGGATCGGCTACGAACGGTTCCCGGAACGCAGCCGCAACCAGGCGTATGTGCCCGAGCGGGCGAAAGTCCTGCCCAACTCGCGCGGCACGGCCCCCGGGCTCTTGCTCGAAGACGCCGGCAAAATCCTGATCCTGCTGCCCGGAGTGCCGGGCGAGATGAAGGCCCTGCTGGAGGAAGAGGTGCTGCCGTACCTGGTCGAACGATTCCGCCGGGAGGAGCCGCATTCGGCGGTGGTGCGCACCGTGGGGCTGGGTGAAAGCGTGATCGCGGAGCGAATCGAGGAGGGCCTGGCCGAAAGCCAAACCGCACTTTTGAGTTACTACCCGCACGGCGGGATGGTGGACATCGTGATCGCCTCGGCCGTCGATGCTCCGCCGGCGGACCGGGAGACTATCGCACAGGTGGCGGAACACGTGGCCGGCCGGCTGGAGGGACACGTTTACGCCAGAGAGGAAAAGAGTCTCTGGGAAGTGATCGCGGGTCTGTTGACCGCCCGGGGCGAAACTCTCGCCGCGGCCGAAAGCTGCACCGGCGGACTGGTCTCCAAGAGCTTGACCGACCTGGCGGGGTCGAGCCGCTGGTTCAACGGCGGCGTGGTGAGCTATGCCGACCGGGCCAAAACCGACCTCCTGGGAGTGGATCCGGCCCTGGTCCGGCGGCAGGGCGCGGTGAGCGAGGAGGTGGCGCTGGCCATGGCCCGCGGGGCACTCGAGGCTTTCCACGCCGACTGGTCGCTGGCCCTCACGGGAATCGCCGGACCCTCCGGCGGCAGCCAGGAAAAGCCGGTGGGCACGGTTTACATCGCCGTGGCCGGCCCCGGGAAACAGACCGGCCGCCGGTTCCAGTTTGGCGGCGACCGGGCCCAGATACGCCAACGCAGTGCAATCAAAGCGGCTGAGCTGCTCTGGTGCTCACTCCAGGCTGGCCAGCCGGTGGTCGATTCCTGAATCTCCTTTACATTCCAAGGCGTTAATGATAAGTTAAGTTGCAGTGGGATAGATGTTATTTTTTCGTATTCACCGACTATGAAACAGAAGAATAGGCCGGCGGGGAGCTGCCGGGGATGGAGGAGGAGATATGTTCGGTAACATTGGATATGGAGAAGCGCTCATCATCTGCTTTCTGGCGCTGCTGCTTTTCGGCGCCAAGCGCCTTCCGGAAATCGGGTCTTCGCTGGGCAAGAGCATCCGGGCGTTCAAGAGAAGCGTGAAAGACCTGCAGGAAGAGCTTCCCGGCCAGAAAGACCTTTACAGCGATGACGAGCCGGTGCAGAGAAAAAAGCCGGAGACGAACCAGAGCTACACCCAGGGTTCTTCGACGCCAAAGACCGAGGATTGACCCGGCCGCGCCCGCATTCCGGCCCGACCGGCTTTGACTCAGGAACTCCGGGAGAAACCGGCCGGCTGTAGAATCGACGCTTCCACTGAGCCTTTCCGCAGAAGGACGTGCAGGCCACCCGGTTTGCACGTCCTCTGTGCTTTCAGACACCCGCATAACAGACCTGAGAAAATGAAAATCGGACTGATCGGCTACCCGCTCTCCGGCAAAACCACTGTATTCAACGCCATTACCGGCCTGCACGCCCGCACCGACAGCTTCATCTCCAGCGGTAAGGAAGCCAACGTGGGCCTGATCCGGGTGCCGGACGAACGGGTGACCCGGCTGGCCGAAATCTACCAGCCGAAAAAAACCACCTA
>JAZDIG010000452.1:0-25955 GCA_043805105.1 Candidatus Glassiibacteriota bacterium
CCTCGACCGGCTTGAACTCCCCGACCCCCGCGATCCCGCCCGCTGGGTGGACGTGGCCCCGGATGCGGCTGCCTTCGAGGCGGCCGGGGTGATGCCGGCGGCCAAGATCATGGGCTTTTTCAGCGGCATCCACAACAACTTTTTCGAGTTCCAGAGGCTGATGATCTCCCTGATCGATGACCCGGCCTTCGTGCACCGGCTCACCGCCCGCCTGGCCGAATGGAGCCTGGCCTGCGCCGAAGAAGTGCTCCGCCGCGGCGTGCGCCTGGTCGAGGTCTGCGATGACCTGGGCACACCCGAAGGGCTGTTGATCTCCCCAGAGATGTTCCGCGACTTTTTCCTCCCCTGGTACAGGCGGCTGTTCGAGCTTTGCCACGCCAGAGGCGCCTATGTCCACCTGCACAGCCACGGCAACATCGAATCGGTCATCCCCATGCTGATCGAGGCCGGGGTGGACATCCTGAACCCATTCGACCCCCGGGAAACTCCCCACCTCGAGGAGCTGATCGAGCGCTACAGCGGCCGGGTGGTCTTCTGCGGCTTCGTGCCCAGCGACTACTACCTGTATCCAAGAGACGAGGACATCGAGACGCTGTTCGCGCGCGCCGCCGCCCTGGGCCGCAGGTGCCGCCGGGGCTACATCCTGATGGAGCATGGCTTCCCCGAGGAGCTCACGTCTCAGCGCTTCCGGCTGATCCTGGACCTGGTGGAAAAGTACCGCCGGATCGCCTGATTCACCCTACTCCCACTTGCATATTCCTCCCGTGATTCTTACACTTAAGCCTGTCCTTCAAGCCAGGTACACGGATTATCAGGACCACAATGCGGACATTTGTGAACACCGCCGCCGTCATCGCGGCAATCATCGGCGCCACGTTCTGCCGGCCGGTCAGGGCAGCGGCTGAAGAGCGGTTCTACGAGCTGGACACTGTGGTGGTGGAAGCCTCCCGGGCCGGGCTGGAGCTGCGGCAGATGCCGGCCAATGTGACAGTGCTCACCGAACAGCGGATTTCCAGTTCGGCGGCTCTCACCCTGGATGAAATGCTGCTGGACGTGCCCGGGTTCAGCCTCTTCCGCCGCTCCGGCAGTGCGAGCGCCCACCCCACCACCCAGGGCGTTTCCCTGCGCGGGATCGGGGCCAGCGGGTCGAGCCGGTCGCTGGTGCTGGTGGACGGCATGCCGCTCAACGACCCGTTCGGCGGCTGGGTCAACTGGAGCCGGGTGCGTCCCGGCCGGGTGCGGCGGGTGGAAGTGATGCGCGGCGGAACTTCGAATGTCTGGGGCAACTACGCCCTGGGCGGAGTAATCAACATCATCACCGCCCCGCCCGGCGAAAAGCAGGTGAGCGTAACCGCAAGCGGCGGCAGCCAGGGCACTTCTTCGGCGGACTTCTACGCCGGCGGCACCTCCCGCGGCAACAACTTCTCCTTGGAGGGGAGCTGGTTCGGCACCGGCGGCTGGCCAGTGCTGCGCGCCGACCAGCGCGGGGCGATCGACACCGAGGCGGATTCGCGCAATTGGAGCCTGGCCGGCAAGCTTTCGCGCCGGATTTCCGACGAGGGCCGTCTGACCGTGCAGACCGGCTTCTACGGCGAAAAACGCTCGAACGGCACTCCTCTCACCGGTAACGGCACGGACGGCGGCTGGCTGTCGCTGCGAGCGGATTTCGACCGCGCCGACAACTCGAGCCTCGGCTTCCAGGCTTTCGCCAATTTCCAGGGCTTCCACAGCACTTTCAGCAGCCAGGCCGCCGACCGGTCGAGCGAAACGCCTTCCCTGGACCAGTACGATGTCCCGGCGAGCACGGTAGGGGCGGTGGTCGAATGGCTCAAGCCGTTTTCTGCCAGGCACCTGTTCACCGCCGGCAGCGATTTCCGCTTCGTTGCTGGCGAAACCAACGAATATTTCTTCTATTCCAACGGGGCCTTTCAGCGCCGGCGCAGCGCCGGCGGCAGCCAGCAGCTTTTCGGCATTTTCGCCCAGGAGGTCTACACCCCGCTGCCGAAACTTCAGCTTTCAGCGGGCCTGCGGGCAGACTACTGGCAGATTTACGACGGCTTCCGCACCGAAACAGACCGGACCACTCACGAAGTCCTCCGGGACGACGCTTTCAGCTCGCGCGGCGCCTGGGAGCTCGATCCGGGGGCCGGCCTGGTCTATGAAATCAGCGGGGAATTCAAGCTGCGCAGCTCAGCCTACCGCACTTTCCGGCTGCCCACTCTCAACGAACTTTTCCGGCCGTTCCGCGTGCGCAACGATGTCACCGAAGCCAACGAACGTCTCGACCCCGAACGCCTGACCGGAGTCGATGGCGGATTGGACTACCACGGTCACGGTATTTCCGCCGGGATTACCGGTTATTATAACCGGGTGCGGGGTGCAATCGCCAACCGCACCGTGAGCACCGGCGGCCGGCAGCGAGCCAATATCGGCCGCCTGCGGGTCAGGGGCCTGGAAGCGGAGTTCACGGTGCAGCCGGACTCCCGCTGGAGCCTTTCGGCCAGCTACCTGTTCAGCTCCTCGGTGGTCACCGCTGCTCCTCTCTTCCCCGCGCTGGACCTTAAGCGTCCGCCGCAGGTGCCGCGGCACACGTTTACCGCCGCGCTGGACTTCGCTGACCCGCGTCTGGTGACAATCAGCCTGCAGGCGCGGTCGGTCAGCGGCCAGTACGAAGACGACCTCAACACTCTGCCGCTGGCCGGTTTCGCCACGCTGGACATCTACGCCGAAAGAAAGCTTTCCGAGCGCGCCTCGGTTTACTTCCACGCCGAAAACCTGTTCGACCGGGTGTACGAGACCGGCCGCACCGCCGATGGCCTGGTGTCGGTGGGCGAGCCGCGGCGGTTCGGCGCCGGGGTCCGCACCCGCTTCTGAAATACCTCGCCCGGCCCGGAGCCGGACTTTATATTGCAAGCCGTCAACCACATGCCAAACCGGAAAGCGGAGGACCGCATGAAACGAATCCCGGCGATTGCTAAGGCTGCGGCCGCGGCCTTTCTCCTGGCTTCCGGCGCTCTGGCTCAGCTCACTCCGACAGGCAACCCGGCGGATTTCAAAGTCAAGCCCTGCCTTCATTCGGTGAGCTACGCCGGGTTCTGGCGCGGCCAGCCGAGCCTGACCGTGGACCAATTCCTGGTCAAGGCCAGGGAGCTGGGTTTCGAAAGCGTGATGCTGGTGGCCAAGCGGCCGCACGTGTCGCCCCACGACTACGATGACGCCGCCCGCCGGAGACTTCGGCAGCGGATCGAGGAGCTGGGACTGAAGCTGGTCTGCCTGGCCGGCTACACCGACTTCACCGCCGGGATCGACAAACCGGGAATCCCCAACGCCGAAATCCAGGCGGCCTACGTGGGTGAAGTCGCCCGGTTGGCCCGCGACCTCGGCACCGACATGGTCCGCATCTTCACCGGCTACGAACGCCCCGGCGCCCCCTGGGACCAGCAGTACGCCCAGGTGGTGGAGGGCTTGAAGCTGGCGGGCAAGGCCGCCGCGAAATACGGCGTGACCCTGGCGGTGCAGAACCACCACGATATCGCCCTCCATCACGATGCCATGTACTGGCTCCTGAAGGAAGTGAACCTGCCCAACGTGGCCTCAGCCTGGGACGCCTGGTCTCCCACCCTGGAAGGGCTTACCGGCGACCAGCTCCGGCAGTCCGTACTCAGGATGAAGCCCTACATCGTGCACACCACGGCCGCAGATTACGTCACCCTGCCGCGCTACACCTATAACCCCGACCTGATCAATTACTCCCGTCAGATCGGCGTGATGCGCGCGGTGCCGATCGGCGAGGGGATAATCGACTACGATACCTTTATCGGCGCGCTCCGGGAGATCGGCTACCGGGGGTACATCGCCTATGAAATGTGCGCCGAGCTGGACGGCGGCGGGTCGGTCGAAAACCTGGACGCCACCGCGAAGAAATTCCTGCAGTACGTGAAGAAATTCGAATGAAATGAGATGCCGGACCAAAGCGCAGCCTGCGGATGGCAGTTGACCGGCAAGCCGTTGGATAGGAAATGAAAACATGCAAACCATAAACTGGGGCCTGATCGGCTGCGGCGACATCGCTGCCAAGCGGGTGGCCCCCGCCCTGCGCGACCTGCCGGGCCACGAAATCCGGGCCGTGGCGCGAAAAGATGCTTCCCGCGTGCAGGAATTCGCCGGAAAATTCGGCGCGCAAATGGCGTACGAATCCGCGGAGCAAGTGTTCGCGGACCCCGAAGTCGAGGCGGTCTACCTGGCGACCCCGGTGGACCTGCACCTGCCGCATACCCTGGCCGCGGCCCGGGCCGGCAAGCACGTGCTCTGCGAAAAGCCGATGGCCTTGAACCCGGCCGAATGCGACCGGATGATCGAGGCCTGCGACAAAGCCGGGGTGCTCCTGGGTGTCGCCTACTACCGAAGGTTCTACCCGGCCGTGATCGAGATCAAGGCCCTGATCGGCCGGGGCGCGATCGGAAAGCCGGTGCTGGCGAGAGCCCTGGCCTGCGAATACTGGACGTTTCCGGAAGACCACCCCTTCCGCTGGCGGCTCACTCGAAAACATGGCGGCGGCGGCCCGCTGATGGATTTCGGCAGCCACCGGATCGACATCCTGCTCGACATCCTGGGCCCGGTAGCGGAAGTGGCCGCCTTCACCGACCGGCTGCATTTCGAGCGCGAGGTGGAGGACAGCGCCCTGGTGGCGATGCGTCACACAAGCGGAGCGCAATCATTCGTGGGCGCTTACCATACAATCGGACCGCCAGCAGATGAACTGGAAGTGTTCGCCACCGAGGGTAAAGTCGTGCTCGAAAGCCTCAACAGCGGCCGGATGCAAATCACCGAAAAAGACCGGACCCGTACGCTCGACTGGCCGCCCCATACGAATCTGCACTTGCCTTTGATAGAGGATTTCGGCGAGGCGATCCGGACCGGCCGCGAGCCGCGGGTCAGCGGCCGTACAGGCCGGCTCACCAGCGTCGTGCTGGAGGCGGCCTACCGGGCCAGCCGCGAGGGCATCACGGTCAAGATCGAATAAATTCACCAGGGAGGAGCGGCTCATGAAACGCAGGGACTTTATCGGGATCACTGGAGGGATGGTCATGGCTACAGGCGGGATGGCAAAGGCGCGGGAAGCGCAGAGACTGCATATCGTCACGCTCAGTTTCGACGACGGCTTCCGCAAGTCATTCATCCGCACGGCGGAGATTTACGAGAAATTCAGCCTGTCGGCCTGTTTCAACATCGTGGCCATGGGGCACGTGCCGGGTATGCTCGCCGATGACTACGCGCTGACCAGACTGATCGGCGATTGGAGCCTGTGGAACGAGTTGCAGGACCGGGGCCACGAGGTCATGCCGCATGGCTACCGCCACGCCCATCTGCGCGACCTGCCGCTGGATGAAGCCAAGGGCCTGATAACAAAGTGCCTGGAAGTTTTTTCCAAAGAGCTGCGCGGTTTCGACCCGAAAAAGGCGGTGTTCAACTTCCCCTACAACCAGAGCTCTGCCGAGTTGGAAGCCTGGCTGCCCTCCCAGGTGCGGGCTTTCCGCACCACCGGCGGTGAAGTGAATCCCCCGCCCACCTCCAGCACGGTGAAAATTACTACCTCGGGCTATGGTCCCACCAACTGCGAGGCGCACCTGGACCGGGTGCTGGGCCGGTTCCTGGAAGGGCCTTCCGGCTGGTTCGTCTACAACGTGCATGGCCTGGACGAGGAGGGCTGGGGCCCGATCCGGGCCAGTTATCTGGATAAACTGTTAGGCCGGCTGTTAGAGATAGACAGCGTGAGGATATTGCCTGCAGGGAGGGCGCTGATACAGGGGGAAAAAGCTTAAATTAATTTGCAGTCTTGTCCTATTCATGTAACACACCCCGCCCGGCTTCGCCCCGTACCGGGTACGGGACTGCGCAGGCCACCCCTCTTATTAGAGGGGACTGGCCCCGTCCCCCCCGGTCACAAGAGCCGCACTACGTTTAGGATATTTCTAACATATTAATAAATAAGAAGTTATACCTTATAAGTCCCCTCTATAAAGAGGGGATTCAGGGGTGTGTCTGGACTATTCACTTGCCAATCAAGCCCGCCGCCCGCTCGTTGCAATACTCCTCTATCGCCGTGTAGCCACTGTCCATAACTTTGTTGCAGTCTATGCCGTCCGCCGGGTTGAGGCCATGCGAAGTTTCCCAGGCGTCCGGCAGGCCGTCGTCGTCCGAATCCCTGGGCGGAGCTGCCGGCGCGAGGCCCCGCAGGAGGTCCGGAATGGCCCGTCTGCCCCAGGTGCCGGTAGCCGAGCGCACCTCCCCGATACAGCGCCTGGTAATGAAATCCCGGGGGAAAGCCCCGGCCTGTGAGAGCACCAGCTCGTAGGCTTCCCCGGCGCTCTGGGTGGTCACCGGCGGAGTGACAGCGGGATTGCCCGCCTTGTGGCCGCGGCCGGCGTAGTAGGCCAGGCCCCGCAGGCGGTCCTTTTCAGCCCAGGGGTCCTGCAACAGGCCGACACCTTCGATGAAATTGTCCCGCAGGTAGTAGAAGCCCTCGCCGAAACAGAACGGAAAGATATCGGGGTCGTTGGGCCCCACTTTGTAGTAGTTGGCTACGATGTTGAAGGTCGAGTCGTTGACCGGATTGTCGTGCAGGAAGCCGTCGCGAAAGTTGTAGACCACATTGTTGACCACGTCCGCCGGGCCATTGGCGATTGCCGGGCAGCGGCGTTTCTGATGGGCGAACAGGGTATGGTGCACTGTAATCCTGTGACCGTCGGGGCCCTGGATCAGGCCATAGTTGTGCACGCCCTCCTCGTGGCCCGCAATATCGCCGTCCTCGACAGTGCACCACTGCACGGTAACATCATCGGCCTGGAAAACGTCGATAGTTTCATCGCTGGCCCAGCTCGAGGAGCAGTGGTCGATCATCACCCGGCGCGCCGCGGAGAACTGGATCGCGTCGCCCTGCTGGCTGAGGGTTTGGTTGGAGTCCGGCCGCACGCGCAGGAAGCGCACTACGATGTCTTCGATTTTCTCCCCTCGGCGCTCTACGGCGCTTCTCAGCATCCCCTTGATCGTGATCCCGGCGCCCGGTGCGGTCTGGCCCAGGATAGAGATCCGGCCCGACCGGACAATGACATCGCCCTCGATCACCCCGCTGACCTCGAACACCACGATCCGCGGTCCCTCCTGGGAACAGGCCCAGGCCAGGCTGCCCGGTCCCGACGAAGCCAGGCTGGTCACCTTGATCACGCGGCCGCCTCGGCCGCCGGGATTGGCAGCGCCGAATCCTTCCGCGCCCGGGAAAGCCGGCAGGGCCTGCTCCGCCTTGACCGATTCGAACCTCGCCGCTAAAATCAGGAGCAAAACGGCATGAAGTATTACTTGACGTATTCTCATTTAACTCTCCTTATTAGTTAAAGTTATATTGTTTTACCGCAACTAAATTCTCGACGGTCCGTCAGGCCGGCAGGCTGCCAGTCATTTCAAGGCTTCGAGTATTTCCGGCCGGCCGGGACTCTTCTGCAAAGCCAACCTGCCGATCTCACTCCCTAACCGTTCATCTCCGGCACTCCGGGCCAGACGAATCAGATGCGCCCAGCTCTGCGGCTCGAAATTGCAGTTCGGCAGGTAAGAAAGCAGCAGATTCAGGTTCGTCTGATCCTTTAGCACCAGAAAATACCTCATGAAGAAACTGTAATAATTGGGATCGAACGGGTTTTCCTGTATTTTCTGCAGGTAACTCGTGTAATTATGTTTCATCATCTCTAAACAAACAGCCTTGACCTCCGGTGTGGATTCCGGCTTTTCATTCTCGAACTTCATATAAATCTCGCTGCCTGCCGCGGGTAGTCCGGAGATATCACAGAAAGTCACCAGATTGAGCAGGGCGTCTCCCGGGTTCTCCAACTGCATTTCGCCCGTCAGAACAAGATTAGCCAGAAATTTCAATATCTCAGTCTGATTGCAAAAGCCGAGGATTTTTTCAACATCCAGGAAAACATTCACCGGCATTTGGGTCGGCAAAATATAATGATACAGGTACACTATTTCCTCATCTTCCCCCAACAGATTGAAGACCCGCATCAGGTAAGTTATCTCGCTTTTCCCCAATCCATACTTATCGACATCTTTCCAATAATACTTCCTGAAACAGTTATTCATTGCCAGGCCCCAGGCGTAACCCTCCTCTTCAGTCAATTCCACTTTATTTTCGACCATTGCCATGTGAACGACCGATGAGCTGTCCAACCTGCCGCGGCTGTCGTAGCCAAGGCCGAGAACCAGCCATTCGAAAGCCGGAGTGGCGGGATCGAGCAGGACACCGTAAACGTTTTTGAGTTTCAGGCTCTCATTGTACTCGTCGAGCAGATGATCGTTCAGGCCAAGATTGAACCGGATTATTTCTGCAACTCTTTCACGGCTGAAAAGCCCGCCCCTGACCAATAAAGTCAGCCTGTCGTAGTATCGCTTTAGAGGCGGGTTGGATATCGAGTTTTCTCCGGTTTTGAGCGTCCGGATATAACCGTAGGGGATAAAGCGCAGGTAATGGCCGATACTCCATTCCAGATCCTTTTCCAGGGGGAACTTGGAAAGCAAAGGGTCTGCCAGGGCCAGCGCATCGAGGATATAAGTACCCTGGCCGGCGAAAAATCCGGCCATCCCGATGCTCGTCCGGTGTACGAATTTTCTTTCCATTTGCTTGTAGATCATGCCTTGAGACGCCCACTGACCGGTCGGCATCGGCGTGCCGGATTTGGCCCTCAACAAGCCGGTATCCTGATAGTAAAATCCCCTTTCGTCCATCACGTGATTTGAAGATCCCGGCGCGGGGCGGCCGTAATCCGCGCCGGAAAAAAACGGATTCCGCGATGAAACCAGACCCAGAATCGCCGCCGCAATTATACTTCCGGCCAGCCTGCGGCCCGGCTCCAGCACGTTCAGGCGGGTCGCGATGGCGGCGGCAACCAACAGCGGGGCGGTCAGAAACCTGCCCGCCATGAAATCCCCGCCGATCTTAACCACGTAAAAGAGATACAGCACTACGCCCCAGGCCAGGACAACGAGCTTCCGGTCACGGCTTATGAAAGCGCAGACAAGGGAGACCAGGATTACCGGCAGGGTCAGATAATCCAGCCGCAGGGATTCGTATAAATACAGCAGGCCATGCTTGAGAAAGGTCAATTGCGGGATACCCGTGTTCAGCTTGGCATAGGCGGTATTGGGAAAGGGAAAGCCGTAATAGAAGAGGGAAAAGGCTTCCCAGGCGAAGAACGGGAGAAAGCCGATTGCCAGCCTGCCGGCCCGGGCGACATGGCTGGCCCCTGCCCGGCGGTATTCGAACACCAGGACCGGGAGAACCAGTAACAAAGTGTCCATCCGGTTAATCAGCAGGAGAGCCGCCAGCAGGGAAAGATGCACGAGCCTGGCCGGCCGGGCCGGCTCGACGAGGAATAGATAGAGGAACGAAGCCAGCAGCAGATGGGTGAGCGGATTCTCCAGGCCGGAGGTGGAATAATCCATGAAAGCCTTGGAGAATAGAAGGATGAGCAGAACCAGAACTGTCCGTCGAACGTCCCGGGCGATGCCGCCGGTCATGATAAACACCGCAGCCAGGCTGACCGCCAGCGAAATAACGAGGGAGGTATAGTAAATCTCTCGGGAAAAGAAGTAGAAGGCGGACAAGAGAAACATCCAGAGCGGGTGGGTATAAGCCTGGACCCGTTCGGCTGCGTTCCAGGTCAGGCCGTAGCCCTGGATGAAATTATCGACCGTGCGAAAGGTGATGTAGGCGTCGTCGCTGAGCCAGGCGTTGCGGTAGAGTACGACCGCGAAAAGGAGCATCCCGCCGGCAAGCGCAATCCGTCTGGTATTCCGGTCGATTTTCGGTTTATTAGGCATGACGGCTTAATGGTCTGCTATTTTGCCGCTCTCCCCTTCAGCCGGGCTTATTCGCGAAGCTGGCCCTGCCCCTGGACCACCCACTTGTAGGTAGTCAGCTCCTCGAGCCCCATCGGCCCGCGGGCGTGCAGCTTGTCCGTGCTGATCCCGATTTCGGCGCCAAGCCCGTACTGGGCGCCGTCACTGAAACGGGTGCTGGCGTTGACCATCACGCTGGCGGAGTCGACACGCTTGACGAATTCGGCGGCTTTGTTTTCGTTGCCGGTCACGATCGCATCGGTATGGCGCGACCCGTAGCGCTCGATGTGCTCCACGGCTCCCTCGAGCCCGTCCACCACCCGTACGTTGAGGATGAGGTCGAGGTATTCGGTGCGCCAGTCCTGTTCGGTGGCCGGCTTGGCCCGCCGGTAGAGAGCCAGGCTCCGGTCACAGCCACGAATCTCGACCCCGGCCCCCTCCAGCCGCTCGCACATACCCGGCAGGAACTCTTTCGCCACCGCCTGGTCCACCAGCAGAGTTTCCATGGCGTTGCACACCCCGGGCCGCTGCACCTTGGCATTGAAAGCAATTTCAGCGGCCATCGCCAGGTCCGCCTCGCCGTCCACGTACACGTGGCAGATGCCATCGTAGTGCTTGATCACCGGGATAGTGCTGTTCTCCACCACCCGGCGGATCAACGAGGCGCCGCCGCGCGGGATGATCAGGTCGACGTAGCGGTCGAGCCGGAGCAGCTCGCCTACCGCTTCCCGGTCCGTGGTCGGCACCAGCTGCACCGCTTCGGCCGGCAGGCCGGCCGTCTGGACTGCGGCGCTCATCACTCCGGCCAGAGCCAGGTTGGAATTGATCGCCTCGCTGCCCCCCCGCAGGATTACCGCGTTGCCGCTCTTGAGCGTGAGCGCGCCGGCGTCCACCGTGACGTTGGGCCGGGATTCGTAGATGATGCCAATCACCCCGATCGGCACCCGCAGGCGGTGTATCCGGAGTCCGTTCGGCCGCACCCGCTGGTCGTAGGCCAGCCCGACCGGGTCCGGCAGGCCGACCACGTCCCGCACTCCTGCTATCATCGCCGCGATCCGCTTGTCGTCCAGGCGCAGGCGGTCGAGCAGGGCCGGGGTTAGTCCTTCTTCCCGGCCTTTATCCAGGTCCCTGGCGTTTTCCTTGCGGATTGCCGGAACGTTGTCTTCGAGGGCGGCCGCCACTGCTTCCAGAGCCCGGTTTTTCTGTTCCGAGGTGGCAGTGGCCAGCGCCGAGGCCGCCTCCCGCGCCTTGCGGCCCAGATATTCGATCATTCCCCTGATTCCGTTACCGCTCATCCCGCCTCCCCGAATCCTCCCGGTCTGCCGCATTCAGCAGTACCAGGTTGTCCTTGTGTATCACTTCCTCCGGGCCGTCGTGACCCAGGATTTTTTCGATCTGGGATGAATGCAGGCCCTTGATCCGTTCCAAATCCTCGGCGGCATAGCTGGTCACCCCCCTGGCAAAAGCGGCGCCGGCGGCGCCGAGCGCGATGTCCACCACGTCGCCCGCTTCAAAGTTCCCGATTATCCCTTTCACTCCGCTGGAAAGCAGGCTCTTGCCTCGCCGCTCCAGCGCAGTGCGGGCTCCTTCATCCACCAGCAGGCGCCCCCGCGTGCGGCCGGTAAAGGCAATCCAGTGCTTCCTGCGCCGAAAGCCATCGGCCCGCGGCAGGAACAGCGTGCCGATGTCCTTCCCATCGATGATCCCTTCCAGGTCGGGGGCCACGCCGGTGGCGATCACACAGTAGCAGCCCCCCCGGGTCGCCAGGTCGGCCGCCTCGATCTTCGAGCGCATGCCGCCGATGGATACTTCGCTGCCCTTGCCCCGGGTGGTCCTGGTGATCTCGGCCGTGACTTCATCCACCACCGACAGCCGCCTGGCCGAAGAGTCCTTGAGGGGATTGGCGCTGTAGAGTCCGTCCGGCACGGTCAGGAGCACCAGCAGCTTAGCCGCGACGGTTCCCGCCACCCGGACGCTCAGCGCATCGTTGTCTCCGTACTTGAGCTCGCGCACGGCCACACTGTCGTTCTCATTTACCACCGGCACCACGCCCATGCGCAGCAGGCTTTCAAACGTGTTCTGCAGGTTTACGTAGCGGTAGCGGCTCTGCAGGTCCTCGGCCGTGACCAGTACCTGGCCCACCTGCCGGCCGAAGGCGGCAAAGGCATCCTCCCAGATATTCATCAGCTCCACCTGTCCCACTGCGGCCGCGGCCTGACGGTCCGGGATGATCCGTGGGTAGCGTTCGAGTCCCAGTTTGCCCATGCCGGCCCCCACCGCGCCGCTGGAGACTATCACCGTCCGGATGCCGCGCCGGTCGAGCTTCATTACCTGAGCCGCCAGCTCCCCGATACGCTCGGCCGCTATCCGGTTGTCCGGTCCGGTCAGCACGCGCGTACCGACCTTGACCACCACCCGGCCCACGTTTTCGAGCTTGATCCGTATTCCGGCCATGATGACTGAACAGCTCCCTTTACTGTTTTTTCTTCCTCTTGTTTTTCCCGCTGCCGCCGAAACAGTACAGCCTGCCGTTTTCCGCTCCCACGTAAATCCTGCCGCCGGCTACTGCGGGGCTGGAAATGATTCCGCTGCCGATGAAGTTGCGCCACTGGAGCCGGCCGGAGTCGAGCTCGAGGCCGTAGAGGTGGCCGTCTCCGGAACCGAACAAGACCTTTTCGGCGGACACCGCCGGCGAGGAATAGACGGAATCGTTGGTGCGGTAGCTCCACAGCTGGCGGCCGCCCTCGGCATCCAGAGCGTAGCAGCGCCCGTCCATCGAGGTCAGGATTATCCTGCCGGCGGCCAGGGCGCAGGTGGAGCGGATCGGGCCGTCGGTCCTGAACTGCCAGACCAGCTTGCCGCTGTCGCTTTCCACGGCATAGAGGTTCTGGTCGTCCGAGCCGCACAGCACCAGGCCCTCAGCCGAGGACGGCGTGCAGTTAACCGCCCCCTGAGTCCTGAAATTCCAGAGCGGCCGGCCGTCTTCCAGGTCCACCGCGTACAATACGCCGTTGGTCGACCCGGCGCAGACCGCCCGGCCCGCCAGACAGCTCGAATAGCGTACCTCGCCGCCGCAGCGGTATTCCCAGAGCCTGGCCCCGCTCGTCCGGTCCAGGCCATAGAGGCTGCCATCGGAGCTGCCGATCACCACGGTATTTTCGACTTCCAGGGGACTGGAAAACACCGGGCCGAGCGTCTGGAAGATCCAGAGCAATTCGCCTCTGTCGGCCGAAAGCGCCCGCAGACAGCCGTCCCGGTTCGATCCGGCAAAGACCTGGCTGTCCGCTGCTGAATTGGCCAGGTTGCCCTCATCGGAGGTGTGAAAGCTCCAGATTAATTCTCCGCTCTCGGCGTTCACCGAATAGAGATAGCCATCGCGCGAGCCGCAGAAGCAGCGCGCGCCCTTGACGGTCGGGCTGGCGAAGAAGACCGCATCCTGGGTTTGCAGGACCCAGCGCAGGAGTTCCGGGGAAAGAGCTTCATCGGGCGTATACCCGGTCCTCTGAGGGTCCCGGTGAAACATCGGCCAGTCTGCCACGGCTCGAGAGCCTCCCTCACGACCGGGCGACCGAAAAAGCCGGTCGGATCGAAACGCCGGTTCAGGGGCTGTAACGGAGAAAACTGCGGAAATCCTGCCCCACCACCTCGGCTACGTACTTCAGCACGGAAACGGGCCAGACAAACTCACTGGGGGCGATAATCAAGGCATTGTTTTCGTTGCCGAGCGTTCTCGAACGGTGGCTGGTAATCCTGTCGAAGATGTTCTTTATCAGCACTATCGCCTCGTCCAGCCGCTGAGGGATATGCTGGCGCTGCACGCCCTGTTCCAGGTGCAGGTAGGCGCTGCGGAAAACGACGGCCATGTCCTGCAACTGTTGTGGTATCACTTCCTCGGAGCCATAGAAATCGCGCAGATTGATCGAGGCGTGCTCATCGGCGGCGATAGTCATCCTGGGAGAAACGCGCACCGCCCCGTCCCAACGCACCGTGACATCCTCGTTCTCCAGGCTGCGGGCCAGCACCAGATAATTCAGGATCGTCTCCTGGCTGGTGTACAGATGGCTTCCCACCCGCACGTCGATGTTCGTGTCCTGGAAAATCTTTTCTATCAGTTCCCGGCCGATTTCCACGAATGTCCTCCGCTCGTGCTCAAAGCCCGATATCAGGCAAGGCTGCAGCCTGATTACATTAACTAAATGCGAGAAAAAATGCAACTTTAGCCGGACCGGGCCTTACCGCGCGGACCGGCGACGATCAGCTCACCTGTTTACGGAAACGCAGGGAGGCGAACCAGAATGCGGCCAGTCCCCAGACCAACAGGGCCGCGCCCTGGTGCCAAAGGTAGGCGAACGAGCTGCCTTTGAGGTAGATCCCGCGCACCACTTCCATGAAGTAGCGCACCGGGTTAAGATAGGTCATGTACTGGATGTATTGCGGCATGTTGTGGATCGGCGCGAACAGGCCGCTCGTGAGGATAGCGAAAATAATGAAGAAAAAGGCGAGCAGAAACGCCTCTTGCTGGGTGGAGGACAGCGTGGAGATGAGAAGTCCCACGCTGAGGTTGCAGAGGACGAAAAGGAAACCCAAAAACAGCAGCAGGCCCAGGCTGCCTTCCATCGGGATGCGGTACCAGGCGGCCACCACGGTCAGGGCCAGAAGCAGCAGGAAAAAGCCCAGCACGGCGAAAGGAATGGTCTTGCCCAGCAGGAGCTCCCACTTTCTCACCGGCGTCACGCTCAACTGTTCGAGCGTACCGATTTCCCTCTCCCGGACGATCCCGGTGCTGGTCAACAGCACGGTGGTCATCATCACCAGGATCGCCACGATGCCGGGCAGCATGTAGTTGCGGCTCTCCAGATCGGGATTGTACCAGACCCTGACTTTCGGCTCGATCCGGCCCGCGCCCGCCGGGGCCTTCATTTGCGGAGCCGGGTGGTTGCGCTCGAGCTGGCTCATCGTTTCGGCGACGATCTGCTGGATGTAGCCGTTGGCGACGATGCCGGTGTTGGAATCCACCCCGTCCACCAGTATCTGCAGCGCGGGGTTCCTTCCGTTGGCCAGGTCGGCTTCGAAATCCCGCGGAATGGCCAGGGAAACCTGGGCCGCGGCATTATCGAAGTACCATTTGAGACGCTGCTGGTCCGGCTCGTAGGCCCGGATCCGGAAGCGGCCGCTCGCCTGGATCTTCTCCACCAGCAGCCGGCTGGTCTGCGAGCGGTCGCTGTCGCGAACCACCAGAGAGATGTTCGTGATATCGAAGGTGATCGCGTAACCCAGCACGAAAAGCTGCACGATCGGGATTACGAATATAATCCGCAGCATGAACGGATTGCGGAAAACCTGGAGAAACTCTTTCCTGATTATCGCTCTGACTACCTTCATCCCTGCCTCCGGATCAGCCCAGGCGCGTCTTGAACTTTTTCATACCCACCAGCAGAAAGAATACCCCGAACCCGATCAGGATCGCGAAGTTGGGCCAGAGCTCGTTCCAGCCCACGCCCTTGAGCATGATTCCGCGGATTATCTTCAGATAGTAAGTGGCCGGGATCGCCCCGCTCAACAGCCGCAACGGCAGCGGCATGCTCGCCACCGGGAAAATGAAGCCGGAAAGCATCACCGAGGGCAGCATGGTGGCCACCATCGCCAGGGACATCGCCACCTGCTGGGATTCTACCGCCGCTGATATAGTGATCCCGATCGCCAGGGCGCAGAACAGGTAGCCGAACGTGAGGCCCATCAGCAAAAACAGGCTGCCGCTCACCGGCACTCCGAACCAGACATGGGAGAAACCCACTATCGTCAGGCACTCCAGGAAAGCGATCACAATGTAGGGCAGCACCTTGCCGAGGATCACCTGGTAGGGCTGGATCGGAGTGGTCAAGACCAGCTCCAGCGTGCCGAACTCCTTCTCGCGAGTGATCGTTACGGAGGTCATCAGCGCGCAGATCATCATCAAAAGCACGCCGGCCAGCCCCGGGACGATGAACTTGACGCTTTCGAGGTCCGGGTTGTAGAGAATCCTCGGCCTGACCGAAAGCCCGGCGCCGGTCGGGTCAAACGTACGGAGGAAAGCGCTGAAATAGCCCGAGGTGATGGTGGCGGTGTTGGCGTCGCTGCCGTCCAGGATCAGTTGGATCCGGGCCGGCTGCGCGGGACGGTAAAGATCGCAGGCGAAATTCACCGGAAAAACCAGGATGCCGAATGAGCGTCCCGCTATCACGTCCGGCTCCGCCTGGGCCACCGACCCGTAATGCCCGGTCACCGAGAAATACCCGGAATTGACCATCCTTTCCAGGACCAGCCGCGAAGAGGATGTATGGTCGTAGTCGACCACCGACAGCGGGATGTTGCGCAGATCGAGGTTTACTGCGTAGCCGTAGAGCAGGATCATCACCACGGGCAGCAGGAAGATCAGCACCAGCGAGCGCGGGTCGCGCAGGATATGCCGTCTTTCCTTGGCCGCGATGGTCACTATCTTGGGCTTGCGCATGATCGAATCCCCTCAGTTCCGCAACAGGCGGATAAACACTTCCTCGACCGATTGGCCGCCGTAGCTCGCTTTCAATTGGGCCGGGGAGCCGACCGCGGCGATCCGGCCGGCCTCCATGATCGAAATCCGGTTGCAGTATTCGGCTTCATCCAGGTAGTGGGTCGTGACGAACACCGTGGTCCCCTGGCTGGCCAGCGAGTGGATCAGCTTCCAGAAAGTGCGCCGGCTGATCGGGTCGACTCCGCTGGTGGGCTCATCGAGAAACACGATGCGCGGCCGGTGCAGTACGGCGCTGGCCAGCGCCACCTTCTGCTTCCAGCCCAGCGGCAGCTCGCCGGGCATTTTGTCCCCCACCTCTTCCAGTCCCAGCCGGCCGAACAGCTCCATTTGCCGCTGTACTATGTCGCCGTTTTTCATGCCGTAAACTCCGCCGAAAAACCGGAAGTTTTCGGCCACGGTCAAGTCTTCGTAGAGCGAGAACTTCTGGCTCATGTAGCCAATCCGGCGCTTGACTTTCTCCGGCTCAGCCCCCACGTCGATCCCGTCTACTTCGCACCTGCCGCCGGAGGGCCTGAGCAGGCCGCAGAGGATACGGATGGTGGTGGTCTTGCCTGCGCCGTTGGCGCCCAGGAAGCCGAATATCTCCCCGCGCTCCACCGCGAAGTCTATCCCGTCCACCGCGCGGAAACCGCCGAAAGTGCGGGTCAGTTTTTCCGCCACCACCGCGTAATCAGCCATTTTGCACTCCCGAGGTCATTGCTTGATGCTCCTCATTGACTCTGCCTTCATGATTCGTTTCAATTTAAACAGTTTTGGCATTTCAGCCGCGGATCATCTCCACGAAAACGTCTTCGAGTCCGGGCCGGATTTTTCTTATCGAGCAGCGTGCTTCTGGCCGGCAGGCGATAGCGTTCACCAAGGTCTGCACATCGGTTTCGGCTTCATCGATACCGACATGCAGCCGGTCGCCGAACACCTGCACCGACTTCACCCCGGGAAGCGCCTCGACCTGCTCCACCCGCGACACCGCCTCGGGCAGCACGATCTCCAGCATACTGTATGGATAGAGCTCGGGCAGACACTCCGGCGTATCGGCAGCCAGGACCCGGCCCCCGTACATCAGGGAGACCCGGTTGCAGCGGGCGGCTTCCTCCATGTAGGCGGTGCTGACAAAGACCGTGGTGCCGCCGTCCCGCAGCTCGGCCAGCAGGTCCCAGAACTCGCGCCTGGACAACGGGTCCACGCCCGTGGTCGGCTCATCGAGGAACAAGATGCGCGGCACGTGGACCAGGGTGCAGCAGAGGGCGAGTTTCTGCTTCATCCCTCCGGAAAGCGCGCCCGCGCGCCGGTCGACGAAAGGTCCGAGCCGGCTGAATTCCAGCAACCTCTTCTCCCGGGCCTCGATCTCGCTTTTTTCCACCTGGAACAGGTCGCCGTAAAAACGGATGTTCTCACGCACGGAGAGGTCCGGGTAGAGGCTGAAGCGCTGCGACAGGTAGCCGATCACCTCCTTGACCCGGAACAGCTCCCGGCGCACGTCGAATCCCCCCACCGTGGCATTGCCGTCGTCCGGCCGCACCAGCCCCACCAGCATGCGGATCAGGGTGGTCTTGCCCGCGCCGTCCGGCCCGATCAGGCCATACAGCTCCCCGCGTTCCACCGCCAGGTCCACTCCAGCCACTGCCGTGGTGCGGCCATAGCTCCTGGCGAGTTTTTCCGTAAGAATGTCCATCGATTTCGCCATATCAACCATTCACTGAAAGTAAACGTCCGCCGGCATGCCGACTTTCAGCACGCCCTCCTCGTTCGGCACTTCCACCTTTACCGCGTAGACCAGTTCGGCCCGCGCCTCGGGGGTCTGCACGTTCCGGGGGGTAAATTCGGCCACCGGCGAAACCCAGGCCACTTTGCCGGTGAAATCCCGCTCCGGGGCGCCATCGGCGCGGATTCGCACCTGGCCGCCCAGGCGGACTTCGCCCAGGAAGGCCGGGCTGAGGTAAACCCTGATCTCCAGCAGCGACAGGTCGGCGATCCTCACCAGCGGCCGGCCGACCGTAATCACCTCGCCGGGCTCCGCGAACCGTTCGATGACCTGGCCCGCCAGGGGCGCGAAGGCCCGGGCATCCTGGATCTGGCGCTCGATCAGCTTGAGCTGCGTTTCGAGCTCCCGGCGGCGGATTTCCGGCCGCTCGAGCTCCTTGAGGGAGGAATTGAGACGGGTGCGGTCGAGCTTGACCGCCGTGGCCAGATCGTCCACCTTCTGGTCGGTGGCGCTTTTGGCCTGTTTCAACGCCTGGAATCGCTCCAGGGTGCGGGTCCCGTTCTCCAGGCTGATCTGGTTGGCGGACACCTGCTTACGCACCAGGTCCAGCTCGAGATCGACCTGTTCGAGCTGGATCCGGACCAGATCGCGCTCGATTTCGAGCTTTTCCGCATCCACCTGAGCCAGCAGTTCTCCCTTTTCCACCAGGTCCCCCTCCCGGGCCTCCAGCATCACAAGCAGGCCGGTGGCCTGGCTGCCCACGTCCACCTCGGTCGCCTCGAATGTCCCTGAGGCATAAAATGCGCCTTCCTCGCGCTTGCAGCCGGCCGGGACCAGGGCCACAGCCAGGAGCAGCACGAGCGGCAGGGTCGTCCTGCGACCCGGAAATTGCCATACTCTGCGACTGACTTTCATCGAAACCTCCAGCTTTACCGTTGCCGTTTCAATCCGTAATCAGCGGTCACAGCGTATACAGGCCAGCGCCGGTCCACTTCCCCGGCGATCAGGCCGCAGGCCAGGGCGAGCTGCCAGCGGGCCAGGGAGCTGTCGAGCTCAGTGCGCGAAAGCTCGAGCTCGCTCACCGCCAGCTCCTCGCGGGCATCCAGAAATTCGGTGTTGGTCACCTGGCCCTGGTCGAACAGATTGCTTACGATCCTGAAGCGCTCCTCGGCCGACTGCACTGCGGTCCGAGCCAGGGCGAGCCGCTGTTCGGTCTCTTCCCTTTCGAGGCGGGCGCGCTCAAGCTGCAGGGCGATTTCCTGGCCCCGGATCCTGCGGGTGGCGGTCACTTCGTTGCGCCTGGCCAGGATTTGTTCCGCCAGCAGCCCGCTTCTGCCCCACTCCAGGAAATTCCATTCCAGGGACGCGCCGGCGCTCGCGTAAGCGATCCATTCGTTACGGAACTGGTCGATCCCGGGACGGGCGTAAGTGCCCCGGGCATAGAGCCTGATCCCGGGCCGGTTTTCGGCCCGCAGGCTCGTGGCCAAGGCCGCCAGAGATTCGCGCTGCCGGTCGTAAAAGGTGATTTCGGGCCGCAGCCCGATCACTTCGGCCGGGACGAGGCTGCTTTCGGCCGGCTCCGGGATTTCGCCCACACTGTCGCCGAACTCGAGTTCACTGGCAAGAGGCAGGCCCAGCCTCTGCAGGAGATCGGCCCGGGCCAGCCGTACGGCGTTGCTCCGGCGGCTTTCATCCACCCGCGCCCGTTCGAGCCTGACCCGGGCTTCGAGCACCTGGTCGCCGGTCACCTGGCCGTTCTGATCGAGCACCTGTAGGTACCGAAAGTGTTCTTCGGCGGTCTGCACGTACCTGGTCGCGATTTCGCGGTCGCGCCGGGCGGCCAGCAGTTTCAGGTACGCCGAACCGGACTCGAAGGCCAGCAGCTCCCGCCTGGCGGCAAGGCCAGCGTTTTCGGCCTCGAGCTGAATACCGTCGGCTGAAATCCGGTTGCGGCGGCGGCCCCAATCGTACAGCAGGTGTGAGGCCTCCAGGGTCACTCCGGTATCGTGGTGGTCGCCCAGCTCGATCGGGCCGGTGGGAATCGGTATGTTCGGAACGTAGGTCCGGGCCGAATAATGCACGGAGAGCGAGGCGCCGGGTTTCAACAGGGTACTGTCCGCAGCCAGGGCCGCGGCCGCCTGTTCCACCTGGAAGGCGGCGGCATCGGCGGCCGGATGGGCGGTCACGGCCCGTTGGACGCAGTCCCAGAGGCCGATCCGGTCGGCTGCCGAGCCCGGCCCCGGCGCCGATAAGAGTACGGCCGACAATATCATCAGTTCAATTCTTCTTACCGGTTTCACTTCCGCCTCCTTTTGATTCCATGATCCCGTGCAGCAGCAGGTCGGCGACGTGGACCGACCGTTCCCGGGCGAACTTCTCACGCCCGGAAGCGGAGATCGACAGTACGCTGTCGGCTACCGGCCTGAAGAAGAAATAGACGGCGCACATGCCGATCAATGACATCAGCGTATGTCTGGCCTCCAGCTTTCGGCAGCCCACTGATTCGAGGACGGAGCGCATGGCATCGACGTAATCGAAATCCCCCAGCACTTCGCTGAACTCTTCCAGCACTCCAGCCAGAACGTCCCCCTCATCGGCGATTTCCCTCATCAGCAGACGGACCAGCCCGGGGTTGTTGCGGTAAAGGCCCACGTAGCGGTCCACCAGGCTGCGGATTTTCTTCTCGGGCGGCAGCTCTTCCTTCATGACGCCCACTATGTTCCTGAATTCCCGGCCGACCACCTGGCGGAAAATCTGGTGGTAGAGTTCGCGCTTGCTGCCGAAGTAGTAATAAATCATCGCCTTGTTCGCCCCGCTCAGTCCGGCTATGCGCTGCATGCGGGCGCCGCTGTAACCGCGGCTGATGAATTCGTCGCGGGCGGCCTCGATGATTTTCTCCCGGGTGGTCGGGTCCTGCTGTTCTTTCTGCATACGGGTCATGCCGCCGTCCGAATAATATTGACTAACCGTTTGGTTTAACCGAATGGTTGGTTAATTATAATCGAGTCTATCAATCTTGTCAATACCCGGGATCAATTTTTTGGGGGGCTGGTATGCGAATTGCTGTTTGAGATGGCTGATCCGAAGTCTTATGCCGGGGAGAAATTCAGTCCGACTTCTCAGAAAAGCTGGACTAACCGGCCTCCCCCTTTAGAAAACGGGGATCAGAGGGGGATTTGACCTGGTTGGCAGAGAAAAAAATCCTTTCTTCCATTCAGGATTTAAAACCATAATAACATCCTTCAGTTCAGGGGGATCGGTGTCGTCGTGTTTACGACCATAGTACAGAGGTTTCCCGCCGCGCTGTATTTTATTCCAGTATTCGCCGCTCTGGCCCTTACCGGCTGCAGCGATTCAGGGGGCGGAGTCCTGACTCCCGGCGGGGAGCAGACTGAACGGGTCCAGCCGCCGGCGGTGACTTTCAGCGACAGGATCCTGCTCGATGTGGTCCTGACCGTCAAGGAAGGCAAAAATCCCGACTCTCCCCTGCTCGCCGGAGCAAGCGGCGATTCCACCGCCGACAGCCTCAACCTGTATATCGACGTGGCGATGACCAACGTCGGCAGCGACAGCCTTTACCTGCCGGAACGGGGTAAAGATGTCGTGCTGCAGGCGAAGGTGAGGTTTGTGGACCTGCCGCTCAAGAAAAACTTCGACCACGGCCGGCTGAAGCTCGTGATCGGCTGGACCAATGGGGGCTTGCTGGCCAGCGAAGTGCTGGAAACCGAATTCGGCACAGATTCGGTAGCCACTTTCGCGATGCCGCTTTCCCGGGTCGACTCTTTGCACGTCGCCGACAACGTGGTGGTTTACGGAGTCGAGCTGGCCGACAACCGCTACATCCACGCCACCCGGGTGGTGCGCTTCGAGGGGCCCGGGCTGCCAAAGAATCTCCCGACCCCGGCGATGGTGGGCTACGTCCAGCGCTACGACCTGGATGCCAACCGGCTGTATGTTAGCGGCGCCACGGTGGTGATCGCCGACAGCACCCGGATCGAGGACGCCGATGGCAGTCTCCTCAGCCTCGACATGCTCACCTCAGGCGGCAACGAGCTGACCATTACCGGCCTGGCCTGGGCTTACACCGAATTTTCCAACATGATTGCCAATGGCTGGAAATTCACCCGATTTTCCGTGCAAGTCGCCCGGCCCTTATCCCTCTGAGTAATTCCGGCGGCGGGCACCCGCTGCTGTGCACCAGGATGTCGTAAAACCTTGCCGTTTCCCCTTGACAGCCTTTCCTTTTTTTCATACAATAAGTCGACTTTTTCCAGGGTCTCGTCATTATTGACGTAATTTCTTTTATTCAAATAAGTTACGTTATCGCCGCCTCAAATATAGCTGCAACTGGGAGGAACCATGGCCGACTATGCCTACGATGACGACCGTATGGATGAAGAATTCGACGATTTCGAGGACGAGGGAACCGAGGACGACCTCGACGACGAGGATGCGGACTACGAAGATGAAGACCTCGACGATGAGTATTACGAGGATTACGAAGAAGAGGAAGAGGAGTACGAGGATTTCGACTGAAACCTGCCCGGCGGCAAAATACCTTCAGCCGGATTACGGTCCTGACCTTCCAGCCTCGATTTTTTGACAGCCAGGGAACGTGCCGTTACCGCCCGGGGAAATTTCCAGCGAACTCACCGGTAATCCGTGCCTTAAATCTTGACAGTATCCACTGAAAAAATTAGTTTTCACCGCGTTCGGTCCTTTCTTACGGGACCGTCACCTCAGTCGGTTGACAGGCCGGTCAGCCGGTTCGAACGCCAGCGGCCGGTGTCAGCCTGTTAGCCCGGCCGGAAACATCGGCTCGCTCGAACGCCGGTCCCCGGAACGCCGGGAGCGGACAAGGGAATCCGGGCGAGCCGCCCGAGCAGCCTGTTATGGCGCAGGGTACTGAAATGACCGTCCGCAGCTTTCCGCTGGCCAGCCGTTCTGGACAGCGGTTTTTTTTTGCCGGAACAGCGATTCGGAGAAAAAATGAAAGAATTTGAATATCGCGGCGGCGAGCTGTACTGCGAAAACGTTGCGCTGACCGAAATCGCCGAAAAAGTCGGCACTCCCTGCTTCGTTTACAGCCGCCGCGCGCTCGTAGAGGCTTACGATGACCTGGACCAGGCCTTCTCGGCGGTAGACCACCTGATCTGTTTCGCCATGAAAAGCAACTGCAACCTGGCGGTGCTGCACCTGCTGGCCGAACGCGGCGCGGGGATGGACATCGTCAGCCAAGGCGAGCTCTTCCGGGCCCTCCGGGCCGGCGTCCCCGCCAACCGCATCGTTTACAGCGGCGTGGGCAAGTCCGACCAGGAAATCGGCTACGCCATCGCCAACGACATCCTGTCTTTCAACGTGGAGAGCCTGCCCGAACTGGCAACGATCGATCGCGTCGCCGCCGCAATCGGCAAAACCGCCTCGGTAAGCCTGCGGATCAATCCGGATGTGGAAAGCCACACCCATGAATACACTACCACCGGTAAGAAGGAAACCAAGTTCGGCATCCCTTACGAACAGGCGGTAGAAACTTATCTGCGGGCCGGAGAATACCAGAATATGAGAATCGTGGGGATCGATACCCATATCGGTTCGCAGATCACCCGGATCGAGCCGTTCGTGGAGGCATACCGGAAGATTGCCGACCTCTTCCGGAAGCTCGAGACGGAAGGCTTCGAGCTGGAGTTCGTCGATATCGGCGGTGGAATGGGCATCCGCTACCACGACGAAACTCCGCTGGACACCCGGCAATTCGCCGAGGCGGTGCTGCCGGTTCTGGAGCCGTTGGGCGCCCGGGTCATTCTCGAACCGGGACGCCTGATCAGCGGCAACGCCGGGGTCCTCTTGACCCGCGTAATCCACTTCAAGGAAACTCCCGTCAAAAACTTCGCCGTGGTGGACGCCGGGATGAACGATCTGCTGCGGCCCAGCCTTTACGGGGCGTGGCACGAAGTGCAGCCGCTGCGGGAAAGCAACGTCGGTACAGTCAAGCTGGACGTGGTGGGCCCGATCTGTGAATCCGGAGACTGGCTTGCGAAAGACAGACTGCTGCCTAAATTGGATTCGGGGGATTTCCTCTGTATTTTCAGCGCCGGAGCCTACGGCGCCACCATGAGCAGCAACTACAACGGCCGGCCCCGGGCCGCCGAGGTGCTGGTGGAAGACTCGAAATGGCGCGTGGTGCGCCGGGCGGAAACCTTCGAAGACCTGGTGCGGGGCGAGGAAATCTGAGGCGATGATCGAGTTCGTCAAAATGCAGGGCGCGGGCAACGATTACATCTTCATCGACTGCCTGGACAGCCAACCGCCCTCCAATCCGGCGGAATTGTCCCGCCGGATGAGCGACCGCCATTTCGGCATCGGCGGCGACGGCTTGATTCTGCTCCTGCCCCCCACGGGCCGGTCGGCCCACTGCCGGATGCGGATGTTCAACGCCGACGGCAGCGAATCGGAGATGTGCGGCAACGGTATCCGCTGCCTGGCCAAGCTGGCCTGGGAAAGCGGCAGGAAGAGGGTCAACCCGCTGATTGTCGAAACCGGGGCCGGACTGCTTACTCTCGAACTGCTGGTCGAAAACGGCTGGGTGCGCTCAGTCACGGTTGACATGGGCCTGCCGCGGTTCAGCCCGCAGGAGGTCGGAGTAAAGCTCCAGGGCGGGCGGATAGTCGATCAGCCGATCACGGCCCTCGACCGGACTTTCACCATGACCTGCGTCTCGATGGGCAACCCTCACGCGGTGATCTTCCTCGAGGAGCCGGTCGAGCGGTTCGCGGTGGAGCGCTACGGCCCGGCGCTCGAAAACGACCCGCTGTTCGCCAACCGCACCAATGTCGAATTCGTCAACGTGCAGGGCAAAAATCTTCTCCGCCAGCGCACCTGGGAGCGCGGCAGCGGTGAGACCCTGGCCTGCGGTACCGGCGCCAGCGCGGTCGCAGTGGCCGGCATTACCACCGGCCGCTGCAGCCCCGGCCGGGTCGAGGTGGTGCTGAACGGCGGCAGCCTCTCCATCGCCTGGCGGGAAGGCGAAAACGTGATGATGACCGGCCCGGCCGAGGAAGTCTTTCGCGGACAGTGGCCGGAATAGTAACGGCAATCGTCAGGAGCGTAAAAATAATGGGTACACCTCTGGTGCAGGATTTTTTCGCGCAGAGAATCGGCGGCAGGAAGTTCGGCCAGGACACCGCTATTTACAAGTTCGAGAAGATCAAGCGGGCCAAGCGCTCGGCGATGAAGGAACACCCGGACGTGGAGCTTATCGACCTGGGCGTGGGCGAGCCGGACGGCCCCACTCCCCAGCCGATAGTCCAGGCGCTGGCCGCCGAGGCCGGCAGGGCGGAAAGTCGCGGCTATACCGACAACGGGATCATGGAGTTCCGCGTAGCTGCGGCCGAATACATGCAGAAAGTGTTCGGCGTGAGCGGCCTCGACCCGGAGACCCAGATCAACCATTCAATCGGCTCCAAGAGCGCCCTGGCGCTGTTGCCCAGCGCCCTGGTCGATACGGGGGACGTAGTGCTGATGACCGTGCCCGGCTATCCGGTGTTCGGCACCCACAGCGCCTGGTACGGCGCCCGGGTGGTCAACCTGCCGCTCACCGCCGAAAACGGCTTCCTGCCCGATCTGGATAAGATAGACGCCGAAACCGCGTCCCGGGCCAAGGTGCTGGTGCTGAACTACCCCAATAACCCCACCGGCCGCTGCGCCACCGAGGCTTTTTACCGGAAAGTGGTGGACTGGGCCCACGAGCAGCGGGTGTGTGTCATCCAGGACGCGGCCTACGCCGCCCTGGTCCACGGCCGCCGGCCGCTCAGC
>JAZDIG010000453.1:0-2955 GCA_043805105.1 Candidatus Glassiibacteriota bacterium
GTTCAAGGAGCAGACCGACCGTTTCTTCGCCAAGCTCGCCACTCCCATCGCGGATGCCGAGGTGCAGGACAGCGAGCCGACCGACGTGTCGAGCTACCGGATAACCGGCTGGACCACCGTGGCTATGGGGGCGGCGGTCTGCACTCTGTTTCTGCTGGAACTGCCCATGCACGGCCGCATCGTCAACCTGACGATCGGTATCCTGATGGCGGCTTTCGGCCTGTTTGTGATCCGGCTGGCGGTTCTGGCCCGCCGCCGGGGAGTGCAGGCGCGGCAAGCCGGCCCGGTGCCCTGAGGGCGCGATAAGATTGCGGAAAGGAATTTTCCTGAGAGGGACACGAAGTGTTCACCATGTATTATGAGGGCCGTTTCCATACGAAAGGATTGTGATTCATCACATAGATACTCATGTAAAAAAAGGGCTGATCTAAAAAGACCAGCCCCTTTTTTGTGCCATAAATGTCCATCGGCCTAAAGCAGCGACTCGAGGTAATCGAGGTCGGCCTGAAGCAGGGCGGGCGTGTAGTCCTTGTAGTATTCGAGGTAAAGGGGACCGGAATAGCTCTTTTTTTTCAGCTTCGCAACCACCGGCCGCCAGAGCGCATCGCCCTGCCGTATGGGATGAAGCTCATCGCCGATGAAGTAGTGGCAGTGCACATAGGCCAGCCTCGGCCAGACCCGGTCGATGTCGGCCAGGTTTTCCGCCACCGAACGGCGCACTTCCGGCAGCATCTGCCAGTAGGTGTACATGTTGGCGTGGCCGGCCTTTTCGATCACGCTCAGGACTTCTTCCGAACCGCAGGTGGGGGTGCGTGCGTGGTATTCGAAAGCCACCCGCAGGCCGCGCTCGGCGCCCATCGCCGCCACCCGGGCGGTACGCTCCACCAGCCGTTCCACCTGCCCGGAACTCAGCTCGCTCAGCTCTCCCGGATCGTTCCAGTGGCCGGACCAGACCCTCACCGTGCCGCAGCCCAGGCCCTCGGCCACATCCAGCCAGCCGGCAAAGGTTTCCGGCTCGTCGTTGAACACGCCAAAGTATGAGCCGTAGCTGGGGGTAGCCAGGCCCATGTCCCGGCAGCGGCCGGCGATCTCCTTCACTCTCCCGGCCGCTGTCCCGGGCGGCAGGTGCTGCTGCCGGCCCGACCATTCGATCACTTTAATCTTCGTACCCCGGCAGATTTCGAGCACCTGTTCCGGGGTCTGCTGCTGAAAACTCATGGTACAGAGGCCAAGTTCCATCATCCGGCAAATCTCCTTTCTTTTCGATCAAATTATTCTTCCAGGGTATAGGCTCCGGCCGTTCGCCCCTTGCCGCCGCCCCTTGGCCGGCCCGCAAAGTCATCGTCCGGCAGCTCGTCCAGCTTCTTCAGGTGCCAGTCGAACCCGCCCAGCTTGACCAGGAGCGCTTTTATTTCAGCCAGCGAGGGGGTCGCACCCACCGCCGGCGAGCCTTTCTGCAGCCGGAAGTCGCCGAACTCCGGCTCCCGGAAAAGGGGATCGGCCACCAGGCTGTGCCGGTCGTTGCCGCTGGTCTCGCGCCAGGCCGCCAGGCTGATCCTGCGCTCCCCGCTCCGCTCGACAATTTCAGCCTCGCCGGTCCCCCAGAGAAGATTGCCATCGCTGACTATGGAGCCCAGGTGCTCGCTGTTCACTTCCAGACAGCCGCGGCTTCCGCCCGAGACGAAAATGTTGCCGCAGATCACGGCTTTTTCGCTGGTGGTCATGATGTTGACTCCGCTGCGGCCCTCGCCGGGACGGTAGACCACCGTGTTGCCGTAAATCAGCGCTCGCTTGGACCCCTGAACGAAAGTGCCGCTGTCCTGGTAGTAGGTGATCCCGCCGGCCAGGTTGTGGTAGAGCAGGTTGTTGCGCACGATTACGTCCTGGACGTGGGTCATATTGATCCCGGCCCCGCCCAGGCAGGCGCCGTTACGCACGATCAGGTTCTTTTCGATCAGGCCGTACTGGATCACGCCGTCGCCGCCGTATTCGGGATCGCCGTTGACGTGCAGGCCGCAGCCGGAGTTGTCGTGAAGGTAATTGCCGCGGACAGTAAAATTGTCGCCGCTGTTGGAGTGGTAGATGCCGTGTTCGAGCTGGGAACCGAAACACTCGTTGCCTTCCAGCCGGAAATCGCTGGAATGGTCGGTGAAAATCCCCCACTTGCCGTTGTTGAAACTCCGGCAGTTGCGCACGGTGATGAACTTGCTATGGCCGATCAGGATGCCGCCGCGAGTGGCCATGGTCACGTTGATCCCGTCGAGGACTACGTTGAGGCAGTCGTTGAGGCTCACCCCGTCCCGCTGCTCGCCGCTGCCGCGGATGATCGCGTACTTGCTCTCGCCCCTGATCACCAGCGGCGCCTCCGGGCTGCAGCCGCGGCGGACAGTCACTCCGCCCCGGTAGATGCCGTTGCGGATAAAGAGCGTGTCCCCACCCCAGAGAACCGAGATCACCGCCTCCAGGGTGCGGAAGACCGCACCGTGTTCCGGCTTCGCACTGTCGTCGCCATCAGGCGCCAGATAAAGCGTGCGGCCAGGGGCCGGAGAAACGTCGGCCAATGACAGCAGGAAAAATAAAAGAACCGCAGTGGAAAAGTCCGGACAGCGTCTATCGATCATTGCAGCCCCCGTAATCTGGCGTGAAAAGAGCGCAGCGGAGAAAAAATGTCTGGAATCGGCGGACTGAAGCCGGCGGACACGGAAATAGATCGAATTGACCGGGATTATTTATAATAATTTTCGAGTTTATTGTAGGAGTGCACCAGATTGTGCGCCCGATTGCCATCGAGAAATTCCAGAACAACGGGCGGACACAGGGGTCTATAGACCGGACAAACAGGTAACAGATGTTCGGACACATGGGTGATTAGTGAGCGCAGGCGGGCCGGCACGTTCATTGCCAGAACCACCCAGGAGGAGTTACCTCGACGGCGGAGATTCGCAATGAACGTGC
>JAZDIG010000454.1:0-13557 GCA_043805105.1 Candidatus Glassiibacteriota bacterium
TCCATGTCGCCATAGGACATGTAATCGGTGACGACCCTTTCCCCGCCGATCTCCCGGGCGATGGCCGCATAATCCGCATAGGAAGCCACGACCTTGATCTTGCCGCCGGTCGCGGCAAAGGTGTCCGCCGGCAGGCAGAACAGAATGGCCGGCAGGCAGAACAGAATAAAATTGATTCTCGGCATTTTCACTCCTCAATAGGTCTCGTGCTTGTGCGGCCCCATGGCCCAGACCAGGTGAAACATAAAAGCGTTGTAGGAATCGGCGTAGCTTCTTCTGGTGTAGCGGTACTGGAAGCGGAAGAATACCCACTCGCTCTGCCAGAGGTCCAGATTGGCGGCGGCGGCCCACTCGTTTTGGTCCGGGTTCAGGGGCAGCTGCGAGTAATCGAGCCGGCCGCCCAGGACCAGACGCGCCCCGGCTTTGGCCTGCAACGATGAAAAAATCCCGAATGCTTTCCTTTTCCCGCCGCCGTTATCCCGGCTGGACCAGAACATCTCGTTGCGCCATTCGACCGAGCGGTACTTGATCCGGTCGGGGGGGGCCCATTTGATGGTAAGGTCGGCCCCGCCCAGCCAGGACCGGTCATTCAGGGGAGAATCGTTTCTGCCGGCCGCGCCCGAAATGCCGAATTCCAGGTAGGTGGAGCGGGAGAGGTCATAGTAGTTTTTCAGGTGGGCCAGGTAGACCAGATGGTCCAGGCCGCTGTCGACGAAGAGCGGGCTTTCCCCGGCCGGGTCGAACACCTCGAAGGTGAACTCGTTGACCTGGGCGAACACACTCGGCAGCAGGAAATCCGCCGAGATTCCCTCGCCTGAGAAGTTCTCCCCGCCGAACAGGTTGAACAGCGGCCGCGGCTTATCGGCCTGGGGCAGAGCATGCGAGTGCCAGCGGTTGAGCTGGCCGAACTGGGAGAAGAACTTGCCCAGTTTGAGGTTCATCCTGGCGGGGAGGTTGAGCCATTCGAGGTAACCTTCCTCCACGTCCACCTCCCCGTCGCCGTAGCTGATGAAAAACTTGCCCCTGGTAAAGGGGTCGAGCGGGGATTCCAGGCCCAGCTCCACTTCCCGCAGGGAAAACCTGTCCGGGCCGGCGGTCCAGTCTTCGGGGCCGGCCTGCGCTTGCCCGGATGGGTTAGCGAGGTCGCTGGCGAAGAAAGTGAATTCCCCGGTAATGCTGATGTTGGGATTGAGGTCTTTCAGCGCGCGCGCGCCGCTCTTGAACTGGCGGGCAGAGGCCGGCTGCGGCTCGGCTTTTTCGGGCGCCAGTTGCCGGGCCTCTTTCAGCAGCTTCTCCAGCTCGCTGGTGGAATCGGCCCTGGCTGGGGTGGAGGGCTGCTTTTCCAACTGGTCGAGCCTGGCCTTCAGGCTGTCAATCTGCGCCTGGAGCCTGCCGGCCCGGACGGAGTCGCCAGCGGCGGAGTCCTGGGTCCAGGCCGGTCCAGCCTGGCACAAGGTCAATAGCCAGCCAAGGGCTATCGCCGCCAGAAATTTTTTTAGAATAAATCGCAAGGTCGTATCTCCCTGGAAACAGTCCGATTAATTTCAGAGTTATAAGCACAGTCCTGATAAATCACCGCCTCCCGGCTTTGCTTCCGGGGCTGCCGGAATAACAGGCCGCCGGATTCGATCCTCTGCCTGAGGAATGTTTGTTGAAAGACTGTGCTATGAGATTGAATAACCGGATGAACCGGGAGGCGCTCTTAAATAGCAGGTCGACTGAATAGCGTATTCGCGGAATTGGCGGGCCGGGGTCGGATTGGTTCCCCGGGGAATATTGTCGTATCCACAGGAAACGATGCCAGCCTGGAAGCTGTTCCAGTCGGTGAAAGTACAGAGCGGGCAATCCAGCTCGGCTTTAAACCTTAACGAGTGGCTTTCGAACAGCGGCCGGGAGGCAGTCGAGTTATGGCAATGGATTCCTTCCAGAACCACCCGCGGGGTGCGGCCGCGGAGATTAAAATAGTCCCGAGAGTCGTGCCCGTGGTGCAGGCCGAGCCAGCAGTTGAAAACAACCAGGCAAAGGGTGGCGTAAAGGTTCGCCAGGGATGCGATTCGGGTCAGGCGTATCATGCCTTAATGATATTGCTTTTAATAATAATTGTCAATCAGGAATGCGGAATGTCTTATTCCCGGCCCGGCCTTGCAACCTTTCCGTTCGGAGTTAATATTTAATAAAGGGTCTTTCCCTGAGGGAAACCGATAATAGTAATGGAACGGAAACCGATTAACTCCAGAAAGGAGTCCGGGAAGATGGCGTTTGATGCTGACAGCCGGGAAAGGAAATTTTACGACAGCCTGAAATCGCGTATCATGGACTGGATCGGAAGGAAACTGGGTGCGAGAATCGAGGGCTTGGCCTGTTTCGCTTTCCTGCTGCCGGACATCCTGATGCTGTTGGGCCGGATTCTGGTCGATCGGCGCGCGCCGCGCAGGCTGAGGATCAAGCTCGGCATAGTCATCGCCTACCTGGCCAGCCCGCTGGATTTGATCCCCGAGGGAGTGCTGGGCCCGCTGGGACTGGTGGATGACCTGGTGCTGGCCGCCTTCGCGCTCAACCGGGTGTTCGCTGAAGTGGAGGACGAAATTATCGAGGAGCACTGGTCCGGCGAGAAAAGACATCTGGAGAAGCTGCACGATCTGGCCGACCTGGCGGACGGCATTTTCAGCGGCCGGGTGGGCGGCAAGCTGCAGGACTGGTACGACCGGGATCCAGCACTGGAGGTCGGCCCGGAAGATCAGCGGATGGAGCTGGTCACGGAAGAAAACGGCGCAGAAGACCGAATAGAGCGTCTCCGAGCATCAGGGCTATGAATCCGAGCAGCGCGGCCGCCGCGATCAGCTTGAAGGCGGTCCGGCGCCCGGAAGAGCCGACGATAACCTTGTTCTTGCAATAGGGGCACACGACTGTGCCCTTTTCTATTTCCATGGCACACCAGGGGCATTCCATCCGGTCCACCTATTGATATTATGACAGGTAAATCTTCGGCTTATTCGGAATAACCAGGCAAGGGAGCCGGGCATTTTCGAGCCGGTCCCCGCTTATTCCAGCAGATATTGAAAAGCATTGTCTGCGGTGCTGGTCGAGGAATCGAGGCCGAAATTTAAAAAGGGATTGCGCTTCCTCGCAATCCCTTTTTATTTCAGAAGTGGAGTTTTGAATGAAAAAAGTTCAGCCTCGTGTGTTATTATCCTGTGCAAAAAGGGAGTAGGGCTTGACAATATTATGATAACCGATTATGATAACCGTAATAGATTGGAGAAGCTATGCACACCGATGACATTAAAGCACTCCAGCGCGAGGTTCTTCTCGGCTTCTGGAAAGCCCACATACTGTACCACGCTGCCGAGGGGCCGGTGATCGGCCAGTGGATGATGCAGGAGCTTCGTCGCCACGGCTACGATGTCAGCCCGGGAACCATCTATCCATTGCTCGCCAGGATGGAGGCGCGCGGTTGGCTCAGGTGCGAGGTCGATCCCGGCGGCGGTCTTCGCGGCCGCAGGGAGTACTTTCTGACCGAGAAGGGCCAGGAGGTGCTGGGCCTGCTGCGCAAACAGGTGGAAGAGCTCTACCGTGAGGTGGTGCTGGGCGAGGAAGGGGAGGAGAAAGAATGAAAAAACCGACCCGGCTCGGGCTCGATCTGGTCTCGTGGAGGTCAATCCGCGCCCTGATTATGTCTGCCGCGGTAAGTATGGCGATACCGGTTGTCGTCATGCTGACCGGATGCGTCCGGTTTCAACAACGGCCGTTATCCGCAGCGAAGACCGCCGCAAATTTCGAGGGTCGGTCATTAGTTGACAGCGGGCTGAGGGACTTCATGAAAATCAACCTGAAGGATTCGCTTGCTATCTGGCCTCTGCCGGAGTGGGACCTGGCCGGTCTGACGCTCGCCGCTTTCTATTTCCATCCCGACCTCGACGTGGCGCGGGCGCAGTGGGCCGTGGCGAATGGGGGAAAAATCACCGCTGCCGAACGTCCGAATCCGACCCTGAACGTCACGCCCGGTTACAATACGACGACATCGACGCCTACGCCCTGGATCCCAGCCGCGATCCTCGACGTTCCGCTCGAGACAGCCGGCAAGCGCGGACATCGCCGCGCTCAGGCCGCCCGACTTTCGGAAGCCGCCCGGCTCAACATCGCCTCGGTGGCGTGGCAGGTGCGCAGCCGCGTGCGGAGCAGACTGGTGGGACTTTACGCGGCGCAGGAAACCCAGGTTCTGCTACAGGACCAGCAAACACTCCAGACCGAAAACCTGCGCCTGCTGGAACGTCAGTACGAGGCGGGGGCTGTTTCAGCCTATGAATTGACGCAGGCGCGCATTGCGGCCGAGGGCACGCGGTTCGCCCTGCGCGACGCCCAAAGGCGGAACGCCGAGGCCCGGGTGCAATTGGCCGAGGCGATCGGGGTCCCGGCCGGCTCCCTCGACAGCATAAGGTATTCGTTCGACGGCCTGGGCCGGTTGCCCGGCGAGGCTTTGCCGGCGGAAGTGCGCCGCCAGGCGCAGCTGAACCGGTCGGATATCCTGAGTGCGTTGGCCGAATACGCCGCCAGCGAGTCCGCGCTGCAATTGGAAATCGCCAAGCAATATCCTGACCTTCACTTTACGCCCGGTTACCAGTACGATCAGGGGGAAGACAAGTGGTCGCTGGGTCTCACGCTGACGCTGCCGGTGCTCAATCGGAACAGGGGCGCGATTGCCGAAGCGCAAGCCAGATGCGCTGAATCCGCTGCGCGCTTCAACGCGCTGCAAGCCCGTGTGCTGGCGGCAATCGATCTGGCTGTTGCCGGTTACCGGGTGGCGCGGCAGAAGCAAGCGGACGCCAATGGCCTGCTCGACGACTTGCAAAGGCAGGAGAAGACTGCCCGGGCGATCTTCGACATTGGAGAAATTTCCAGGAGCGAGCTGATCGGGGTGCGGTTACAGTTAAGCGTCACGGCCCTGGCCCGCCTGGAGGCGCTGGTGGAGTCACAGCAGGTGCTGGGTGCGCTGGAAGACGCGCTGCAAAGCCCGCTCGGCCTGCCCACCACGGTTTGGCAGACCTCGCCGCGCGAGTCCGAATCCAGGGGCGGAAACGCCCACCCGTGAAGAGAGGCTTTCATGAAGAGAGTAGTTATTGTAAGCGTCATTGTCGCCCTGGCCGGGTTGACCTGGCTCGTGCGGTCATGGCTGGTCAAGCCTGAAGAAGAGGCCGGGGTGGTGACCGAAGTCGCAGTCCACGTCGGGAAAATCACGCGCACCACGCTGCGCGCCTACGTGACCGCTTACGGGACGGTCGAGCCGGAACCGCCGGGTGAACGGCCCGCGGCCAGCGCCCTCGTCGGTCCGTTGGTTCCCGGCGTAGTCACGGCAGTGAAATGCGCCGAGGGAGAGCGGGTGGAAAAAGGGGCGACGCTGGTTCAGCTCGATAGCCGCGCAGCGGATGTCGCGGTCGAGAAGGCGAGCCGGGCGGTCGAATTCGCGGAGAAGACCGCTGAGCGGCAAAAGAAGCTGATGCAGGTGGAGGGCACGTCGCAGAAGCTGTTGCTGGACGCCGAGCAGGCTCTTGCTGCCGCGCGCAACGATCTGGCCGCCGCGAAAACTCAGCAGGCCCTCTTGAGCGTCGAGGCGCCGTTAGCGGGCACGGTGGCGCGCCTCAAAGTGAAGCCGGGTGAGGCCGTGGACCTGACGACCGTGCTCGTGGAATTGGTGGACCTCGACCGCCTCGTGGTCAGCGCCAACGTGCCGAGCGCCGAGCTGGCCCGGCTCAAAGTGGGCCAGCCCGCCGAAGTGCTGGTCGAGAAGGCCGCCGCGCCGGTCAGGGGTGCACTCGACTACATCGGCCCGCAGGTGGACGTGAAAACCGGGACGGCGGTGGTGCGTGTTTCGCTGCCCGCCCGCTCCGGACTGCGCCCCGGCCAATTCGTGGCGCTGCGTATCGTGAGTGAAGAGCGAGCGGACTGCCTGGCCGTACCGGTCGAGAGCGTGGTGAAAGACAGCGCTGGAAATCCCGTCATCGCGCTGGTGCAGGACGACAAAGCCGTGCAAAAGCCGGTGAGAGTGGGCCTGCGAGACGGCGATTTGGTCGAGGTCGAGGCGGAAGGGCTGCAAGCCGATATGGCGGTCGTGACTGACGGGGCTTACGGGCTGCCCAGGGAAACGAAGATTCGCCGGCTGGGCCAATAGAATTGGAGAAGATTTCCCCCATGAGCAAAGCCACAGCGCTTGCCCGATCCGCCATCCGTCACAGACTGGCCATCGCCTTTATCAGCGTCGCGCTGTGCCTGGCCGGGGTATATTCGGCCTTCCGGATGTCGTCGTCGGTTTTCCCGCAGACGAATTTTCCGCGAGTGGTGATCTTGGTGGACAACGGGGTAATGCCGGCCGACGAGATGATGGCCGCCATCACGCGGCCCATCGAAGAGGCGATGAAAGACATTCCCGGCTCGGTCACCATCCGTTCGACCACCGGACGCGGTGCCGCGGAAATCAGCGTCTACTTCAACTGGAAAGTGGACATGATCCAGTCGGAGCTTTACGTCAACAGCCGGCTGGGCCAGATTCGTTCCACGCTGCCGGCGACCGCCAGTACGACGGTCTGGCGGCTGACGTTTTCCGCGTTCCCCATCCTCGGGGTGAGTTTCACCAGCCGTCAGCGCACTATTACCGAATTGTGGGAAATAGCCCGCTATGACCTCAAGCCGCGCTTCCTGCGCATCCCCGGGGTGGCGCGGGTGGACCTGGTGGGCGGCCGTACGCCCGAGTATCATGTGATCGTGGACCCGCTCCGCCTGCAGGCCGCGAACCTGAGCCTCCAGCAGGTCGCCGACGCGCTGGCCCAAAACAACCTCATCGCCCCCGCCGGCATGCACGAGGAGAACCACACGCTTTATCTCGCGGTGGTGGACGGCCGCGTGCATTCGATCCCGGAAATCGAGGACCTCACCGTGACTGTCGTGAACGACCATCCGATTCGCCTCAGGGACTTCGCGCGGGTCGAGCGCGGGCCGGAACCGGTATTCAACGTCGTCACTGCCGAAGGGGTGAACGCCGTACTGCTCAACATCCGCAGCCAGCCCGACGGCAGCACGCTGGACATTGCCAGGGACCTCCAGCAGGTCTTGCGCGAAGCGAAGACTGACCTGCCGCCGGACCTGAAGACCGCTTATTACTACGATCAATCGTTGTTCGTGCACGAATCGGTGGGCAGCGTTCGCGACGCCATTATTTTCGGACTGATCCTTTCGGTGGTAATCATATACCTGTTCCTGAAGAACTGGGGAATCACCCTCACCGCCATCGTCGTCATCCCCATCACGGTGCTCATCACGCTGGTGGCCATGAAGCTGGCGGGACTCAGCTTCAACCTGATGACGCTCGGAGGCATAGCGGCGGCAATCGGACTGGTGATCGACGACGCCATCGTGGTGGTGGAATCCATCTATGCCAGGATTGTCAGCGGCCTGGCGCGAATCGAGGCGATTCAGACAGCCATCGGCGAAATCTTCCGCCCGCTGGTCGGCTCCACGCTGACGCCGGTGGTGGTATTCATTCCGCTGGCCTTTCTGGATGGGATCACCGGCGTGTTCTTCCGGGCGCTGGCTCTGACGATGGTGGTCGCGCTGCTGACCTCGCTGGTATTGGCTATCTCGCTGACGCCGTCGCTGGCCGCCTGGTTCATCCAGGATCGCGGGAAGCTGGAACACGGCCATGCGCCCGGGAGCGAAGAAGGCGGCTTTCTGCTTCGGCGCGTCATCCGCATTTACGAAATTGCCGTGCGCACGGCCCTTCGGCAGCGCGGGATTACCCTTGGCGCTTGCGGCCTGGTGCTGCTTCTGGGAGCGGGCATTTATCAACTGCTGGAGAGCGAGTTTCTTCCACCCCTGGACGAAGGCGGTTTCGTCATCGATTACATCGCGCCGTTCGGCACGAGCCTGGCCGAGACGAACCGCCAGCTTCTTCAAGCCGAGGAGATTCTGCGGGCAACGCCGGAAATCGAGAGCTATTCCCGCCGCACCGGGGCGCGCCTGGCGCTCTCGATTGCCGAGCCAAACACCGGAGATTTCCTGGTCAAGCTCAAACCCGGCCGCAAGCGCAAAACGCCGGAAGTCATCGCCGAGCTACGGCACAAATTCCAGGCGGCAGTGCCTGACATGGATTGGGAGTTCCCGGGCATATTGAGCGACCTGATCGGCGATTTGACCTGGGCGCCCCAGCCGATTGAGGTGAAGCTTTTTTCCACCGACATCGAGTTTCTGAAGAGGAAAGCGCCGGAAGTGGCGGAACAGTTGAGTCAGGTCAAAGGGGTGGTGGATGTTCTGGACGGACTGATTTACGCCGGCCCCAGTATCAGTCTGAAGGTGCGCCACACCGAAACGGAGCGGTTCGGCTTGACCGCTGCCGACGTGGCGGTGGCAGTCAACACCGCCCTGCTTGGGCAGACGGCGTCAACGGTGCTCGAAGGCGACCGCGTCATTAACATTCGCGTCCTGGTGGACCGGCTGGACATCGATCGCATTGCAACGCTGCGCGAACTGCCTCTGCGTGCGCCGGATGGGACCGTGGTAAAGCTCTCCCAGGTGACCGACCTCGTGGAAACACCCGGGCAACTGGAGCTGCGCCGTGAGGACTTGCGCCAGAACGTGGCCGTGACCGCGCGCCTGGAGGGCCGCGACCTGGGCAGCGCGATGGCTGAGATCCGTGACAAGCTGAGCCGGGACAAATCTTTGCCGCCCGGCACAATCGAGTTTGGCGGCCTCTACCAGCAGCAACAGGAGTCCTTTCGCAACCTGATGCTGGTGCTGCTGATGGCTATTTTTCTCGTCTTCACCGTCCTGCTGATCGAATTCCGTTCCTTCTACGAGCCGGTGGCCATCGTTTTCGGCGCCGTGCTGGCGCTGTTCGGGACGGTTCTCGCCCTGTGGATCACCGGCACCTCGTTGAACGTCGTTTCCTTCCTCGGCGCCATCATCGGCGTGGGCATCGTGGCCAAGAACGGGATCCTGATGCTGGACTATGTCGAGCACTTGCGGGCTGAGGGGGTCAATCTGGACGACGCGCTGGTCCGTTCCGGCCATCGCCGCTTACGCCCGGTGCTGATGACCTCGATGGCCGCCGCGTTCGGCATGTTACCGCTGGCCTACGGCATCGGCAGCGGCGCGGATATGCTCAGGCCCCTGGCTATCGCGGTAATCGGCGCGCTGTGCATTTCGGTGCTGCTTTCGCTGGTGGCGACACCGACGGTCTATGCGCTCCTGTTGCACCTGCGCCGCGGAGACAAGGACAGGCGCGTGCCGTCCGAACCATCCCCGCAGATACCCGGTTGATTGGAAGCACGAGTGAGCAGGAACTTGCTCTTTACGTAAACTCAACTCCGTGGCCGGATACGAAAGGGGGGAATCTATAACGTTTGCGTCGATTGTAGCAGCGCCGCAGCCGGCGGGAGTGGCGGTCATGTGCAGCACGGTGCTTACAGTCTGGGCTTGGCCTGTAGGATAAACATTTTCAGACAGGAGGTCGAGATGTCTGTTTTACATAAAGCCGGTCCTGAAAGCAGTGATCGACGCAAGTTCCTTAGGACCATTGCTTCGGGAACCGCTCTGGCGCTCACAGGGACAGCCGGGGCTGTGCAGGGAGGTCCCGAATCTGTCTCTGAAGTTCATGGTGAGGAGGAAGTTTCTCCCGCCGAAGATTTGATGCGCGAACATGGAGTGCTCAAGCGCGTGCTGCTGGTCTACGAGGAAACTCTGCGCCGTCTGCACGCCGGGGAGGAGCTGCCTCCCGAGGCTTTGGCCGAAGCGGCGGGAATCATCCGCTCGTTTATCGAAGATTACCACGAAAAACTCGAGGAGGACTTCCTGTTCCCGCGCTTCCGCAAGGCCAACAAGCTGGTCGAACTGGTCGAGGTGCTGCTCGAACAGCACCGGGCCGGCCGCCGGCTGACCGACACCACGCTGCGGCTTGCCAATTTCGAGGCGCTGAAAAACCCGGACGATAAACGAGAATTGTCCGATTCGCTGCAAAAGTTCATCCGGATGTACAGCCCGCATGAAGCGCGCGAGGACACCGTGCTGTTTCCGGCTTTTCGCGGGATTGTCAGCTCCAATGAATATGACTCCTTGGGCGAGGAGTTCGAGGAGAAGGAGCACGAGTTGTTCGGCGAGGACGGCTTCGATAAAATGGTGGAGCGCGTCGCGGCTATCGAAAAAAGCCTGGGCATTTACGACCTGAAGCAGTTCACGCCGCGGGCTTAAGGCGATGGCACAAGACGGGCGATAAGGTTTGAAAGGCCTAATGGATGAAGGCACGTGAGAGCGGTATGCCGGCTGAAGAACTTTGGTCGACTTTCTTTACGCCCGAAGAAGTGCTGACCAGACTGGGACTGACGAACCACTGCCGGGACGCGGCGGATTTCGGCTGCGGCTATGGCACGTTCACCATCCCGGCGGCGGGGATCGTCCAGGGCACGGTCCATGCCCTGGACATCGAACCGGAGATGGTCGCAGTGACGATGGCCAAGGCGAAAGCGGCGGGCCTGACCAACGTCCAGGCCCGGCAGTGCGACTTCATTTTCGAGGGCACCGGCCTGCCCGAAGCCAGCGTGGATTACGTCATGCTGTTCAACATCCTGCATGCGGAGGAGCCGCTAAGGCTCTTGCGGGAGGCCCGGCGCGTGCTGCGGGCAGGCGGACAACTGGGCATCATGCACTGGAATTACGACCCGGCTACGCCGCGGGGCCCCAGCCTGGCGATCCGGCCGCGGCCCGAGCAGTGCCGGGACTGGGCCGAGCGGGCAGGATTCCGGCCGGCTGGCGCCGAGCGGATCGACCTGCCTCCGTATCACTACGGCCTGTGGATGGTCAAGCCGTGAGTCGACTGAAAGGCAAAGGAATTATTATGACAATACTTCAGCGCTTGCTTACCACCCAGGCGCCAGGGGTGACGCTGCTGGTTCGTATCCTGGTGGGCGCAGTGTTTCTGTCGGAGGGCCTGCAGAAGTTTATCTTCGCGGCCGAGCTCGGGGCCGGGCGTTTCGCCCGAATCGGTATCCCGGCGCCGGAGGTGATTGGACCATTCGTGGGAGTAGTCGAGATTCTGGCCGGCTCCCTGGTTTTGCTCGGCCTATTGACCCGGCCGGCAGCTTTTGCGCTCCTGGTCAACATCTCCGTGGCCATCATTTCGACCAAGATTCCCATCCTGCTGGGACACGGGTTCTGGCTTTTTACCCTGCCCAAGCTTCAGCGCTACGGCTTTTGGAGCATGGCCCACGAGGCGCGGACGGACTTCTGCATGTGGCTGGGCTGCCTGTTCCTGATCGTCGTCGGAGCAGGGCTGCTCTCGCTTGACGCCGTGATCAGTGGGCGAAAGACACCCGGAGATGACTAATGACGCGAGAGCTGAAGTCGGGAACCCGACAGCGGAAGTCGAGCGTGATGCGGTGGAGATATGGAAGAACGAATCACTACCCCGCAGGCTTGCCGAAATATGCGCGGCCTTCCTGAAACTCGGTTCGATCTCCTTTGGCGGGCCAATCGCCCATCTGAGTTACCTGCGGGCGGAATTCGTCACCCGGCGCCGCTGGCTGGAAGATGCCGCTTACGGGGACCTGGTGGCCCTCTGTCAGTTTCTGCCCGGGCCGGCGAGCAGCCAGGTCGTGTTCGCGCTGGGCAGGCAGCGCGCCGGTCTGGCGGGGGCGATTGCCGCATCGCTCTGTTTCACCCTGCCATCGGCAGCACTGATGATCGCCTTTGGCTATGGCGTGGCGGCGGTGGGCGATCTTCAGGGCGCAGGCTGGCTGCACGGCCTGAAACTGGCGGCGGTTGCAGTCGTGGCGCAGGCGGTCTGGGGCATGGGACGAAACCTGTGTCCGGACCGGGCCAGGGTAACAATGTGTCTGGTGTCGGCGGCGATCCTGCTGGCGTATCCGGGCGCTTTCTGTCAGGTGGGGGTAATCGGGGCGGGAGCGCTTGTCGGCTGGTGGCTTTACCGCGGGGCAATCCAGGCGCCGGCCTCGGTATTCAGGGCCGGCCTGCGGACGCACCTTGCCGCGGCATCAGCGTTAATCGTCTTTCTGGCGCTCTTGATCGGGTCCCCCATCGTGGCATCCTCGACCGGCTGGAAGCTGATCGAGACATTCGACAGTTTCTACCGCGCCGGCTCCCTGGTTTTCGGCGGGGGGCACGTGGTGCTTCCGCTCCTGAGGGCGGAAGTGGTACCGCATGGCTGGATCAGCGACGATCAGTTTCTGGCTGGTTATGGGGCGGCGCAGGCCATTCCCGGTCCGCTGTTCACCTTTTCGAGCTACCTCGGCACGGTGATGACCCGTGGTTCAAACGCATGGGTCGGCGGACTCTGGTGCCTGTTCGCCATCTTCCTGCCCGCCTGGCTTCTGGTCGGTGGAGCGTTGCCGTTCTGGCACCAGCTGCGTTCGAAGGCCTGGGCCCAGGCGGCGCTGCGCGGCGCGAACGCGGCCGTGGTGGGAGTCCTGCTGGCGGCCCTGTATACTCCAGTTTTTACGGAGGGTGTAAAAAGCGTCCCTGACGTGGCTGCGGCCCTGGTGGCTTTCGGCCTGCTGGAGGAGTGGAAAGCGCCTCCCTGGATTGTCGTTCTGCTGATGGCCGCGGCCGGGCAGTGGATTCTTCGCTGAAGCGCTGTGATTTCCGTTGCCGCCAGGCACAGGGAGGGATGAAATGGGCTCCTTACCGAAGTTAAAATCCATGAACAAAGTCGCATTCAGGGAGCCGCATCGGTATTTTGAAATTATTCAACCCCTCGATTGAAAAGATTCCGAACTATTTCCTCGCCGCCCGCTGGAATAAAAACTTCACAGTAATTTTGTATTAAAGCACTTAGGCCGGTTCGAGGCAGGACTTTGCGGGTTCCATTGTCAGAAGTAACCGAAATAGGCGGCGATATTGAGGGATTTGGAAACGATACCCAGGACCAGTCCGGCCAGGGCCAGAGGACTGCCCCGGCCGGGTTTTTTTCCGCCGGGTGGCGAATAAACCGAGGACGCTGAAAATTATCGCCAGGTCGGCCACGAAGCCATAGCTGTAGAAAGGCGCCGAGGCCAGCCCGAGAACGAAACCTGTCAAGGCCGTCAGGCTCAGCGGCAGGCTGTCTTATTGTCCATTCATGATCACCGGCGGATTGCGCAGGGAAATGGGCGCGGAGCCGGTTCAGCGGCCTCGGACACGAAAAATCACCGCAGGATTGTAGCAGCCGGTATGGCCGGGCAGGCTACGTCCGAAAGATCCACCGGAATTATTCAGGGACCAGCCGCGGCCTCCACCGGAACCGGCGGCCGAGGCAATTCACATGGGATTGAGTATAATCGTACTGAAGGTACCCGCTCCCCAGCCGCTGGTGTTGAAAAGGGTTATCCGGCCATCTTCCAATATGTAACGGCAGTACCAGGCGCCGCCGCTGGTGTCGCCGGCTACGGCTCTTTCGGAGCTTCCGAGAATCTGGTTATGGCGCCTTCGGACCAGGTTCAGCGCAAACTGCCGATAATCGAAAAACAGCAATTTTTCGTTCTGGCTGTCCCAATGCCAGTCGCCGGATTCCAGAAAAGAGAT
>JAZDIG010000455.1:0-2643 GCA_043805105.1 Candidatus Glassiibacteriota bacterium
GTGTTGACTTTCAACAGCGTGGGCAAAATCAAGAATTACCTGGCGCAGCAGGTGGAGCAAATCGACAGGGACATTATCGGGATGTACGTCGAGTGAGTTCCTCCCGTGTTTCCTTCACCCTTCGTTTTCCAGCACTGACAATTCGGTCCGATTCTTCCCGTGCTCCTGCGTCACCCTCGGGCCCGAAAGGCCTTTTCCGTTGATCGACTACCACGTCCACACCCGCTACTGCGGACACGCCACCGGCGAAATGGAGGAGTACGTGCGGGCCGGGATCGAGGCAAGCCTGGCGGAGATCGGCTTCAGCTGTCACTATCCTTATCCTGAACAGTTCGAGGACCCGCCTCCCGACTGCGTGATCCCGGCCGGGAAGTTCGGCGATTATATCGAGGAGGTACGCCGATTATGCGAGAAATACCGGGATGAAATAACGGTCCGGCTGGGGGCTGAATTCGACTGGCTGGGCCCGGAGTTCAGCTATCACCCGTTCGAGTGCGCCCGCCGCCTCGGCTTCGATTTCTGCCTCTGTTCGGTGCACGTAGTCGATGGCGTCCTGGTGGACTACACGCCGTCGGTTCTCCGCGAGGGGCTGAGTCGCTTCGCCGGCGGGATCGACGGCGTCTGGCGGCGGTATTTCGAAACGGTGGCCCGGATGTCGACCCCCGGCTGGTGCACCACGGTCGGACATCTCGACCTGGTGAAAAAATTCAGCAGCCACCTTGAGCTTGCCCCGCGGCAGGATCATTCGCAGATTATCGGCAAGGCCCTGGACCGGATCGCCGCCGGCGGCCTGGTTCTGGAAGTCAACACTTCGGGCTGGGACAAGCCCTGCGCCGAACAGTACCCGGCGTGGAAGATCATCGAGCAGGCAGTGGCCAGGGGGATCCGGTTCACCGCCGGCAGCGATGCCCATGCCCCCGGGGAAGTGGGCCGGCATTTCGACAGGTTGAAAGATATGTTCGCGAGCCTGGGCGTCAGGCGTCTGGTGCGATTCGAGAAGCTGCAAGCGCTGGAATACGATATTCCTTGAGCGGAAAGTCAATTTTCAAGGAGGACGGCATCTTCAAGCGAATCGGTCTGGCCGGCTGGATCTTTGTCGGGATCATCCTGGGCGTGATATGCGGGAGGCTGATCGGTGAGCCGCTCTTGATAGTGAGCCGGCCGATAAGCGACATGTTCCTCACCCTGCTCAAGATGGTGATCGTCCCGTTGGTGTTCAGTTCCATTGCAACCGGGGTGAGCGGTATCGGCAGCACCGGCCGGCTGGGCTGGTTGGGTGCCAAAACTATCTTCTACTACCTTACCACCAGCCTGATAGCAATTCTCACCGGCCTGGCGATAGTTAATATCATCAAGCCCGGTATAGGTGCAGAACTCGGCCTGGAGGCTATGCCGCAGTCGCTTTCCACCGGTGAGACAAGCGTCAGCGAATTCCTTCTGCGCATGATCCCGGAAAACCCGGTGGCTGCTGCAGCGGAAGGCCAGATGCTGCAGCTCATCTTCTTCGCGATCCTGATCGGTGTATTCCTCACCCGGGTCGAGGCGAAATACGGAGAACCGGTGCAAAATTTTATCGCCGGCCTGTTCGAGGTCATGATGAAGATGACCCGCTTCATCATCCTGCTCACCCCGTTCGGCGCATTCGGCCTGGTGGCGACAATCGTCGCCAGGACCGGTTTCGCGCCTTTGGTCCCATTGGGTTATTACGCCCTTTGCGTGATAATCGGTCTCTTCATTCACGGCTGTATCACATTGCCCTTGCTGTTGCGTCTGGTTGGCGGGATCAGCCCCCTGGCGCATGTCAAAGCGATGGCTCCGGCCTTAATGGCTGCGTTCAGCACTGCCTCCAGTTCCGCCACCCTGCCGCTCGGCATGGAATGCGTCGAACAGAGGGCCGGTGTTAGTAATAAAATATCCAGCTTCGTCCTGCCCCTGGGCGCCACTGTCAACATGAACGGCACAGCCCTTTATGAATGCGTGGCCGTGATCTTCATTTCGCAATACTATGTCTCACACGGCCAGGGTTTCGATCTGACCCTCGTGCAGCAGGTGACAGTGGTGCTTACCGCACTGATGGTCTCGATAGGCGCGGCCGGCATCCCTAAGGCGGGACTGGTCATGATGAGCATTGTACTGAGTGCGGTCGGCCTGCCCCTGGAGGGAGTGGGATTGATCCTGGCTGTAGACCAGATTCTCGACATGTGCCGTACCACGATCAACGTCTGGGGCGATTACTGCGGCGCGGCGATAATCGCATCAACGGAGGGAGAGACGGGATTGAAAGTGAAGGTACTTAAGGCAGTAACAAAGTGACAAAGTTACAAAGTGACAAAGACAAAGGCTGAATAGATAGAGAAAAAACGGGCGACCGGTTGGTCGCTCGTTTTTTGGGGCGGCTGTGGGCCTTCTGGCTTCTGACTTCTGGCTTCTGAATTCCGGTGGTGGGCAGGGATAGAGAGCTAAAAACTGTCCACCGCCGCTATAATCTCTTCCCGGAAGAAGGCCAGAACTCCGGTAATGAGCAGGCTCAGCAGCAGGATATACACCGGCATCGACTGGTTGACCAGCGGAATCGCTACTTTGGTCAGCAGGGCAGCGTTTACCGCATTCGCCCAGCCGTACAGCGTGAAGGAAATCTGCGCC
>JAZDIG010000456.1:0-7922 GCA_043805105.1 Candidatus Glassiibacteriota bacterium
CCTGCCGGGCCAGTGCCTGGTGGATGCCTCGATCCAGCCGGCCTGGAAGAACTACGAAACCCTGGGCCATCAGTTCCGCGGTATCGCGATCACCATGCGCTACGTGCCCACCCAGCGGGTCAACCGGCCGGCAGCGGGCAAAGATTTTTCCCAGTGGGAGGGCGACTGGTACGGCCAGCTCTCCTCGGAGACCTGGACCAAAATCATCCGCCCGGGCACTGCGGTGGTGATCGACGACGTCGAGGAGATGGATATCGGCAGTATCGGCTCGAACAACATCCTGAACTGGGTCGAAAAGGGAGCGGTGGGGGTGGTGACCGATGCCTCCGCGCGCGACACGGATGAAATCGCCAAGGAAAAAGTGCCGCTCTATTTGCGTAAGCGCGGCCGCAACATCCGGCCCGGGTTCAACGAGCTGGAGTCGGTCAACCGGCCGGTGGAGATCGGCGGAGTGCTGGTCTGCCCGGGCGACGTGGTGGTGGCAGACGGCGACGGGGTGGTGGTGGTCCCGCGCGCGGTGGCCGAAGAGGTGGCGGCCTACGCCCGCGGCATCCTCGACTCCGACAAGGCCGGCCGCCGCCGCCTCTACGAACGCCTCGGTCTACCTCTCGACGAGACGGTGAAGTGAGGGAAGCAGAAGCCAGAAGCCAGAAGCCAGAAGCCAGAAGGCCATTCCCGGCCGCCGCTCGGGAATTCAGAATTCAGAAGTCAGAAGTCAGAAGCAGAAGCCAGAAGACAGAAGCTGAAGCCAGAAGACAGGAGATCCTGCCCGGCCGCCGCTCCAGTAGCCAGTATTCAGAAGACCGCCCCGCCGAGCTCCTACTCTGTCACTTTGTAACTTTGTCACTAAAAAGGGCAACCCACCGTACGCCCCTACTTTGTGCCTTTGCGCCTTTGTGTCTGCCTTTCCCATTCCCTTTACTTTTACTTCCCAACGAGTTACTTTCCTCAAACAGAATTTGAGAAACTCTTTCATCGCCACCTCGGGCGGATCACCAAACGATGTTCACCTTCCTCACTTCCGGTGAAAGCCACGGCAAAGCCCTCTGCGGTATCATCGACAACTTCCCGGCCGGGGTGCCGGTGGAGATCGAGCATATCGACCGCGACCTGAGCCGCAGGCAGGCCGGCTACGGCCGCGGCGACCGGATGAAGATCGAGAAGGACCGCTGCGAGATAATCGCCGGGGTGCGCGGCAAAAAAACGCTCGGCAGCCCCATCGCCTTCCTGGTCTGGAACCGGGACTGGGTCAATTGGGAACATGTGATGAGTCCCGGGGAGAACGACCCGGCCCTGGTGGCCGAAAAGCTGGTCCACAACCCGCGGCCCGGCCACGCCGACCTGACCGGCGTCCTCAAGTACGGCCACCAGGACGTGCGTAACGTGCTGGAGCGGGCCAGCGCCCGCGAAACCACCACCCGCGTGGCTGTCGGGGGCTTTGCCAAGGAATTCCTGCGCTGTTTTGACATTTCGGTCACTTCCCACGTGATCGCTTTCGGCGGAGTGACAGCCGAACCCTGGACCCCGGAGAGCGGCATCGAGCCGCAGCGGGTCAGCGAGCTGGCGGACGGCAGCGAAGTGCGCTGTCTGAGCCGGGAGGGGACGCAGAGGATGGTGGAGCGGATAGCCAGGGCCAGGGAAGAGAAAGACACCCTGGGCGGGATATTCGAAGTGATCGTGGCCGGTCATCCGCCTGGCCTGGGCAGCTATACCCAGTGGGACAAGCGGCTCGATGCCCGGCTGGTGCGCGCCCTGGTTTCGATCCACGCGGTCAAGGGCGCGGAAGTGGGCCCGGCCTACGAAAACAGCGGCAAGCCCGGCAGCCAGGTCCACGATGAAATCTTCCGTCGTCTGCCGGGAGAACCGGTGGCCGGCCGGCCGCAGCATGTCGGCCCGTTCTACCGGAAAACCAACCGGGCGGGCGGCACCGAGGGCGGGATGTCCAATGGCGAGCCGATCGTGTTGCGCGCCTTCAAGAAACCCCTGCCCACGCTGATGAAACCCCTTTCGACAGTGGACCTCGCGAGCGGCGAGCCGGTCAAGGCGAGCACCGAGCGCAGCGACGTGGCCACGGTGCCGGCTGCCAGCGTAGTCGGCGAGGCAGTGGTGGCGATCGAGATCGCCAATGCCTTCCTCGAACTGATCGGCGGGGATAACCTCCTTGACATCCAGGCCAATTACGGCCATTATCTTAAGAGAATCGAGCGCGTCGGAAAATGAGGCTGTTCCTGGGCAAGCCGAGCATTGCGCTGACCGGGTTCATGTTCACCGGCAAAAGCAGCGTGGGCCGGTGGCTGGCCCGCGAACTATGTCTCGAATTCGTCGACCTCGATGAGGAAATTGTCCGGAGGGCCGGCCGGCCGATCGAGGAAATATTCACTGCCGGCGGCGAACAGGCCTTCCGGGAATTCGAGCGGAAGGCGGCCCAGGAAATCCTGCCGGTGGCCGGCCGGGTGATTTCGACCGGCGGGGGCCTGGTGATCGACGACGCCAACCGCAGCCTGGTCAGGCAGACCAGCTGCGTGGTCTGGCTCACCGCCACGGCTGAAACCATCCTCGAGCGCTTCCGCACGAGCCGCGGCAAGCCCAGGCCGCTCCTGGACGTTCCGGATCCGGCGGCCCGGGTGGCTGAACTGCTCGGGCAGCGGGAGCCGTTCTACCGCGACTGCGACCTGATGGTGGCCACCGATGGGAGGCTGGTCGAGGATGTCTGCGCCGAAATTATCGGCAGGATAGGCTCCTGAGACGAAGGCAGGCCGGGGGGAAGCCGGGTAGGGGATTCTTACTGTCAAGCGAGCCGGTAAACGGCCCGGGGAGAGAGTGTGGAGAGGAACGTCGACGAAATCGTCACCTACATGCAGGATAAATTCAGGTCCTACGAGATTTTCGAACATCAGATGAAAAAGATCACCCGGGAGCTGATGGAGCTGGGATACACCCTGGATGAAATCACCAAGGGCATCAATGCCTACCTCCTGCAGCTCGAACCCGGCAGCTCCGACCTGCGACGCAAGGAGAAATCGCCGGTCCGCGAGCTGACTTTCCGCGTGCTGGACCGCACCGAAAGCCGCTACATCGGCAGGGACGCTTACGGCTACCTCTGCCTGCTGCGCGGCCTGGGCCTGGTGAGCCGGGAGGAGACCGAGGACCTGATCGGCTACATCGTGGAAAACCAGATCGAGGTGGAGGACGGCGATGGGCTGCAGGGGGTGATCATGGAGCTGATGACCGAGACGGACGCCGAGGAGGACCCGGATACGGGCGACCAGGAGTGGGGGCGGAGCGGCGGCTGGCATGCCTTCCGCAAACGGAGACTGAACTGAACACTTTCCCGGCCCTGTCCCGTTGCTTGAAATAAAAATATTTCCAACTTAGATTGCTGCCGGCTAACCCCAGGGCTGTCGGCAGTTTTTGTTAGGAACCGGGAAGAGTTTTACCGCGTTCTGACTTTAAAGGCCCGGAGTCGAAAATTCATTGATGACATGCGGGAGATAATGATTTGGGAAGGAATCTGGTCATAGTCGAATCGCCGGCCAAGGCGCGCACGCTTGGCAAATACCTGGGCAAGGATTATTCGGTCAAGGCCTCCATGGGCCACGTCATCGACCTCCCGGAAAAAGTGCTGGGCGTCGACCTGGAAAATGATTTCAAGCCGAGCTACGAGGTAATCAAGGGCAAAAAGAAAATTATCGGCGAACTGAAAAAAGCGGCCAGGGACGCCGATGCGGTCTATCTGGCTCCCGACCCGGACCGCGAGGGGGAGGCGATAGCCTGGCATCTGGCCGGCCTGCTCGATAAGGACAGCGAAACCGTGCACCGGGTGCTGTTCAACGAAATTACCCGCAATGCGGTGCTGGAGGCGATGGCCCACCCTCAGCACCTGAACCGCAACCTCTTCGAGGCCCAGCAAGCCAGAAGGATCCTCGACCGGATTGTCGGCTACAAAATCAGCCCGTTGCTCTGGAAAGTGGTGCGCTCGGGCCTGAGCGCCGGCCGGGTGCAGTCTGTGGCGGTAAGGATGGTCTGCGAGCGGGAGCAGGAGATCCGCTCCTACCAGACCAAAGAATACTGGAGTGTGCTGGCCGGCCTTTCCACGCCCTCCGGGGCCGGACTCGAAACCAAGCTCTGGAGCGTGGAAGGCAAGCGGGTGGTGACGCGGCCGGATGAAGAGGCGGAGCGGGAGGACCGCTGCTGGATCAGGAACGAGCCGGAAGCGGCCGCTCTGGCCGCTGAAATCCTCTCCGCCGGCCTCTGCACCGTGGCCGCTGTCGAACGCAAGGAGAAAAAGCGCAATCCGCAGCCGCCCTTTATCACCAGCACCATGCAGCGGGAGGCGGCGGTGCGGTTCGGCTGGCCGGCCCGTAAAACCATGCAGGTGGCCCAGACCCTCTACGAAGGCGTCGAAATCGGGTCCGAGGGCGCGGTGGGGCTGATCACCTACATGCGCACCGACTCCTTCCGCGTGGCCGACACCGCCCTGGCCGAGGTGCGGGGGCTGATTTCCGCCGATTACGGTGAAAAACATCTGCCGGCCAAGGCCAACTTCTATACCCGCAAGTCCGGGGGCAAGGTGCAGGACGCCCACGAGGCGATCCGGCCCACTTCGGCGCTGCGAAAGCCCCAAACCGTGGAGCGCTACCTCACCGCCGACCAGGCCAAACTCTACCGACTGGTCTGGGCCCGGTTCGTCTCCAGCCAGATGAAAGCGGCGATCTACGACCAGACCACTGTGGACATCGCCGCCGGCGACCGCCTGGTGCTGCGCGCGGTGGGCAGCGTGATGAAATTCCCCGGCTTTACCGTGGTCTACACCGAACACCTGGAACAGGCCGGCTCGCGTAACGGCGAGACAGAGGAGGATGACCGTCCTCTGCCCGCAATGAACCAGGGCGACCGGCTGACAGTCGAAAATGCCACGCCGCGCCAGCATTTCACCCAGCCTCCGCCCCGCTACACCGAAAGCTCGCTGATCCGCGAGCTGGAGGCCAATGGGATCGGCCGGCCGTCGACTTACGCCTCGATCATGAGCACCATTCTGGACAAGGGCTACGTCGAACGGATCAAGGGCGCGATCAAGCCCACCGAGCTGGGGGTGACGGTCAACCAGCTGCTGGTGGAGCGCTTCCCGGGCATCCTCAACGTCAAGTTCACCGCCCGGATGGAGGGCCTGCTGGATGAAGTGGAGGAAGGCCGCCGGGACTGGCAGCAACTGCTCCGGGACTTCTACGGCGATTTCGCCCCCACCCTGGAGAAAGCGGAACAACAGAGCCGCAAAATCGCCGTTGAAACCGACATCCCCTGCGACAAGTGCGGCCACCCGATGGTGATCCGCTGGAGCCGGCACGGCGCTTTCCTGGGCTGCAGCACGTTCCCGGCCTGCACCAACACCAAGCAGTTCGAGCGGGACGAGAACGGCAGTATCCGTATCGTCGAGGACCAGGCCACGGGGATCAAATGCGAGAAGTGCGGACACCCGATGGTCAAGAAGAACGGCCGTTACGGGCCTTTCCTGGCCTGTTCGAACTACCCGGATTGCAACAATATCCTGCCGATAACCACCGGAGTGCATTGTCCACGGCCGGGCTGCGATGGCGAGCTGGTGGAAAAGAAGACCCGCAAGGGCAAGACCTTTTACGGCTGCAACAAATTCCCCGACTGTGATTACGCCACCTGGGACCGCCCCCTGGAGTATTCCTGCCCCAGTTGCGGAGCCAGGCCGCTATTCGAAAAGATCTATCGCGGCGGCCGGCCGGGCCCGATCTACTGCCCCGCCTGCAAGGGCGAGTACAAGGAGGAGGACCTGATGCAGGAAAACCGCGGTGGCTCCAGCCAGGCCCAGTCCGCCTGATCCGCGCCGGAACCGCCGGGCACGGAATATGCAACCATTGGCCGGTGAACCTCATTCCGGGGGAAGAAGTGAAAGAGAAGATCGAAGAGTTCCTCCGGCACCTGGCCGGCAGGAGAAATTACTCGCCTCATACGGTGGCGGCCTACCGTCGCGACCTGGCCGAGTTTCTGGTCTTCCTGCGGGAATACCGCGGCCTCGACCGCCCGGAAGTTCGGGGAGTGGACCGGCTGGACGTGCGCGCCTGGCTGGCCTGGCTCACCCGGAAGGGAAGAGCGCGGACCACGATTAACCGCAAGCTCGCCGCCTTCAAGAGCTTTTCCCTCTGGCTGGTGCAGGGCGGCGACATTGGCGCCAGCCCGGCCTCCTCGATAGTCTCGCTCAAAACTGAGAAACGCCGGCCGGAATACTTCACCGCCGCCCAGGCGGCCAGGCTGCTGGAGGGCCTGGAGGGCGGGGACCTGCGCGAGCGCACCGCCCGGGCCATGCTGGAGCTGTTTTACAGTTCGGGTCTGCGCCTGAGCGAGCTGGTCGGCCTGGACGTGCGCCACTACGACCGGTCGCGGTCCGTGGTGCGGGTGCTGGGTAAAGGCGGCAAGGAAAGGATCGTGCCGGTGGGCCGGGTGGCCTGGGAAGCGATCGCGGCTTACCTCGAAGTCCGCCGGCTGGAGCTCGGCGCCTGGAGTCAGGCCGATCCCCTGTTCGTGGGACAGAAGGGGCGACGCATACAGCCCAGGCAGGTGCAGCGGCTGGTGGTCCAGGCCTGCCGCCGGGCCGGGGATTCCCGGACCGTAGGCCCGCATGCGCTGCGCCACAGCTTCGCCACCGCCATGCTCGAAGCCGGCGCGGACCTGCTCTCGATCTCGGAAATGCTCGGCCACGCCAGCCTCTCCACCACCCAGAAGTACACGCACCTCACCACCGAGCGGCTCAAAGAGGTACACCGTCTGGCCCATCCGCGCAGCGGCTCCCGCACCTGAATCATCCCTCCCGCGATAATCACTTCCCTGCCGGGGAAAAAGATTGTATTTTGATATCTTTCACTGTTGATTTTCGGGGCCAAACCCTTTATACCCGTAATTTTTCCACGATACCGGGGAAAGTTCAGGATGTACAAAATCAGGAGCAGGATTCGCGGCACTACTATCCTTGGGGTACGGCGCGAGGGAAAAGTGGCGTTGGGCGGTGACGGCCAGGTCACCGTGGGCGACACCGTGCTCAAGGCCGGAGCCAAAAAAGTGCGCAAGCTGCAGGACGGCAAGGTGCTGGCCGGTTTCGCCGGCAGTGTGGCCGATGCCCTGACCCTGTTCGAAAAATTCGAGGCCAGGCTCAAGGACTTCCCGTCCAACCTGCCGAAAGCCGCGGTGGAACTGGCCAAGGAGTGGCGCACCGACCGCTACCTCAGACGCCTGGAAGCGCAGCTGGCTGTGGCGGATGCAGGACACAGCTTCATTATCAGCGGCACCGGGGACGTGATCGAGCCGGACGACGGGATAGTGGCAATCGGCAGCGGGGGAGCGCTCGCCCTGGCGGCCGCCCGGGCGCTGGTGGCCCACAGCGGCCTGGAGGCATCGGCAGTGGTGCGCGCCTCAATGGAGATCGCCGCGGACATCTGTATCTACACCAACCGTGAAATCACCATACTCGAACTGTAAAGGTGAAAGCCTGAATTGATGGAAGATCCCAGCGAAGAGAAACTTGCCGAAAGCCGGTACGGCGGCCCCGCGGGCGATGAAGGCGATTACCTGATCGACCTGTCGGCCGAGCCGTCGCCGAGGCAGATAGTCGAGGAGCTGGACCGCTATATCGTGGGCCAGCAGAATGCCAAGAAAGCGGTGGCGATCGCGTTGCGCAACCGCTGGCGGCGCCAGAACGTCAGCGATGAGATGCGCGAGGAAATCCTGCCCAACAACATCATCATGATCGGCCCCACGGGCGTGGGCAAGACTGAAATCGCCAAGCGGCTGGCCCGGCTAGCCGGAGCGCCATTCATCAAGGTCGAGGCCAGCAAGTTCACCGAGGTGGGTTACGTCGGCCGGGACGTGGAGTCGATCATCCGCGAGCTGGTGGAGCTGAG
>JAZDIG010000457.1:0-2984 GCA_043805105.1 Candidatus Glassiibacteriota bacterium
GTTGATCAGCACGATGGCCAGGACGTAGAGCGGGGTATAATCGCTGGTCAGGGGACTGCCCAGCAGGTTGAACATGGACTCCGGCACCCGTTCGTGCAGTCCGCTGAACCAGCCAGCCCGCGCCAGGCCGAACGGTATGATGACGAACGAGAGAAAGATAATGAGCACGCCTTGGATGAAGTCGGTGATCACCGCGGCCCTGAGCCCGCCCAGAATAGAATAGGAAAGGACAACCACGGCAATCACCGGCACGGCGGTCCGGCTGCCCACGTAGGAAAAGCCGCTCCTGATCTCCCCGGCATCCCTGGCCAGCCTCAGCCGGGCCAGCTCTTCCCGCTCGGTGTCCGTCATTTCCCGCCCCTCTGCTGCCAGCGTTTCGAGCCGGACCAGGCGGCGGTAGGCGTCCACGCTCGCCGTCTCCCGGGCCGTATAGGAACTCTCCGGCCGGGGAGTGAGCACTTCCACGGTCTTGCCCACCGCGGTGAGCCCGATGGCGATATAGTACATGAAATAGAACACGGAAAAGAGGGCGTAGGCTCCGCCCAGCGCCCGGCTCTGAAAGCGCTCGCTGAAAAAATCGCCGATCGTGACCAGCCGCATCCGGCGATACCAGGGCCCGATTATCCAGTAGATGGGGGTGATGAAGAGCCAGAGCAGCACGGCCCAGACCCCGCTCAGGCCGTTGCGGAACGATTCCCGGGCCACGCTCACCGGCATGTCCGAGCTGGTGCCGGCGCCGAACTGGAGAAACACGGAATAGAGCTTGCCGAAACGGCGGCCGCCCAGGAAGAAATCCTCGGTGCTGTGGACGGTCCGCGCGGTCCAGATACCGATCCCGGTTACGGCCAGCATGTAGAGGATTATGGCGGTGAAGTCGAGCCAGTGCATGGCGGTGCCACCTATAGCTGGTGTTTGAAATAATTATGAACAGTAACGCGCGTGGGGCTTCATTCAGCCGTGACGGACAAACCGGCCCCCACCGATCATCAGCCCGGCCAACAATAGCAGAACCAGGGAAACGGCGAGGTTGATGCCGAGGCCGCCGCCGCTGCTGGCGAACAGGCCTACCAGGCCCAGGGCCAGGCCGATCACTCCGAGAATCACTCCAGCGATTTTAAAAGCCGAGGGCACCTGCTCCTCCTCGCGGCCCGCCTCCCGGTCCCGGTCTGCCACTTGCTCTTCCCGTTCCGCCGTCAGGGCCTCCCCGCTCTGCAGCCGCTCGAAAAAGCGGTCAACCTTTTCCTTCATGGCCCCCCGGGCGGGCCAGAGCCAGCCCCAGGCCAGGAAAACCGCGGTGGTCACGGGGATGTTGGTCAGCACCAGCTGAGCGGTGTTGAAGCCGAATTGCAGCTTGCCCACCGCTCCCACGCCCACCCCGGCCGCCAGGGCCGCGATGGCCGCAGCCGGACTGGGCCGGCGAAGCCACAGGCCCAGCAGGATCGGAATCGTAGTCGGCCCGCCGATCAGGCCGAGGATGGTCATCATGACCTTGAATGCGCCGCCAAGCTTTTCGACGCTGAACGCCACCGCCAACGCCAGACCGCCCACGATCAGGGTGCAGAGCTTACCCACCAGCGCCAGCCTGCGCTGCGAAGCAGCCGGGTTGATCAGCCGGTGGTAAATGTCATTGGTCAGCACGGCGCCGTAGATGTTGTAGTCCGCGCTCAAGGCACTCATCGTGGCCGCCATCAGCGCCACCACCACCACGCCGATCATTCCCACCGGCAGCAGGTCGACGCAGAGCCTGATGTAGCTGGTCTCCATCAGCGAGGTACCGGCCATCAGACTGTCGCCGTAAAGCACCCGGCTGATCATCGGCGGGGCCAGGATCAGCGGGAAGAAAACCAACCCCAGCCCCATGGACAGAAACGCGCTGCGGCGCGCATCCGCCGGGGAGGGCACCGTGGTGTAGCGCTGCACCAAAGTGAAGCTGCCGTTATACAGGAAGGGGTGCATGAGCCACATCGCCACTAAAAACAGGAGGGTAAAATCGCCATCGAAGGCCGCCCCGTCGTGAAACACTCTGAAAAAGTGCTCAGGGGCGCCGGCGGCCAACCCGCTCAGCCAGCCCACCTTGCCCAGGCCGACCGGCACGACCACGAACATCACCACCACCAGGATCACGAACTGCACCACGTCGGTGATCATCACCGCCCACAGCCCGCCGATTACGGTGTAAGCGATGGTCACCAGCGAAAGGCCCAGAACGCCGGCCCAGGCGGGAATTCCGAAAACGAAAGCGATGATGAAAGCCGTGGCGTAGCATTTGACGCCGTCATCGGCGATGCGGAAGGGCGTGACCACCCAGGCGAAGACCTGGCGGGTGGCGAGGTTGAAGCGTTTTTCCATGTATTCGGGAACGGTGATGATGCCGGTGCGGCGCCAGCGCGCGGCCCAGAACAGGGCTCCAACCAGCCAGGCGAAGCTCATGGCGTAGAGCAGGTGGTAAAGCGGGGCCATCCCGACCTTGTAGATGGCCGAGGCCATGCCGACAAAGACGTAGGCGCTGAACGCCCCCATCCAGCCCGACACCCCGCTCAGCCACCACGGCACTCTCCGTCCGCCCGCGAAATAGCTGATCCCTTTTTTCGCAAATCTCGCGCAGTACAAGCCGATGACCACCATCAACAGGCTGTAGATGACGATCATCAGCCAGTCGCCCAGCAGCAGGTTTTGCAAGGGCTTCTCCGGGAAGGCTGGCCTGGAAGAGACAAAACCGCCAGGAATTTACACCCAGGCCTGGAGGGAGGCAAGGCTGCTGTCGCGGCAAGCGGGGCGAAGGAGAGCGTCTTGAAAACGGATTAAGGCTCAGTTACATTAGTTTCCCGGCCGGCACTTCACAGAAACGAAGCGAATTTCTCTGCGGAGGAACTTCCGATGTCCTGCGACAACCTGAAAGACAACCTCGCCGTGTGCAACTGCAGCTACGAACCATGCAGCCGCAAGGGCAAATGCTGTGAATGCCTGGCCTACCACCGGCACAA
>JAZDIG010000458.1:0-2173 GCA_043805105.1 Candidatus Glassiibacteriota bacterium
CGTCGATGCCGACAAAAATGGGCTGGCTCATGGTTTAGCCCTTCCTTGTGGATACGAGCTCGCTTACGCGGCTCCAGTGACTGTTCGGGCAACAACCTGAGGGCTGGCGGCCGGGGATCCAGCTACGCAACGGTCTTCTAAAACCAAGGGGAGGACGATCTCCCGGCCGCCAGTGCCAACTACTACCAGCTGTAACTGCTCTAACCAACTTAGAAAGATATATATCTAATATACAAGGGTTTCAAACCCTCCCCTACAGTTAATCCGGTGTCCACGCGGGTTTACCACTCCCAGGCGGTGTGTTTAGTACGGCGCTGAACTTTTTTTATAATAATGGCTGGAGACCGGACAGGAGCGATTCCTTGTCTACCTGGTGGAGCAGGCGGAAAATGCGTTCGGCCGGGCGGCTTCTGCTGCGCCTGGTTCTGGCTGTCTGGCTGGCGGTTACAGCCGGCTGCCGCCCGGCCGGGACGGATGCCTGCCGGATCGGTATGGCCGGCAAAGGCTCGAACGCGGACAGGCTCGAGGAAGCGCTCCTGCGCCTGGGCGAGCGGCCGGAACGCCTGCACCTGGAGGCCCGACCTGACCTGGCCGCCTATGACCTGCTGGTTTTCGCCGAGGGTGCGCTGAGCGAACGGACTGCCGGATTCAGGCAGCTCCAGCCGGCAATCGCGGCCTTCGTCAAGAACGGCGGCGGCCTCCTGGTTTTCGGCCTGCAGCAGAATGGCTACCAGCCGGATTTCCTGCCTTACGAAGTCCGCTTCGCCGCTGACTCCTCCGGTTGGGGCAGCTACGACTTTTCGGATGTCATTGCCCGGCCCGAACACCCGCTTTTCAATGTCCCCCACCGTCTGACCTACCTGGCCGGCCTGGAGGAAACAGACCGGATAGTCTACACCGGCCCGGAATGGGAGGTCCTCCTGGCCAAGGACCCCCGTCACCCGGAATTCGATTACAGCCTGACCGACCCGGATTTCACTGTCGGCAGCATATTCGAGGCGGCCTGGGGCCGGGGACACGTTCTGGTCTGCCAGCCGATTGTCGAGCGCTATTATGCGGAAGGCCTGCAGATGGCCCCGCATCCCCTGGAACAGGGCGTCCTGCTCTTCGAGAACATCGTCGAATACATGAAAAGCCAAGTCAAGGGCCGGCGGCTGCCGATTGCCCGGGCCCAGGCCGTGCCTTCCCACGGGCCGGCCGGCGCGGTGTACGTCTTCCGGGCCTCGGCTGACGGGGCGGACGGCAAAATCGAGGTGAACTGGGATTTCGGCGATGGGAGCCGGGGAGAAGGATTGAACTGCGCTCATCACTTCTCCCGGTACGGCGTGTACATCGCCTCCGCCACGGTCAGGACCGCAAGCGGCTCCGACCGCGCCACTTGCCGGGTGGAAGTCCGGGAGCGGCGGCCCATGAGGTGGGGGGAGCACCTGATCGATGCTTTCACCGGCCGCTATTACCCGGACCCCGGCCGCGTGGGCGTCAACTACCGCACAGCCCTGGTGCTCAACGGCATGCTCGACGTGTACAAGCGAAACAGCGACCCGGCGATCCTGCAGTACATCGAAAGCTTTTTCGAGCGGAGGCTGATCAGCCGCTGGGCGGAACGCCCCTACCAGGGAAACCTGCAGCCGGATCACAACTTCGTCGACATTTACTCGATGGCGGCCCCTGCTTGGCGGCTCTACCGGATCACCGGCAAGCGGGAATACCTCTCGGCGGCTTCCGATCTTTGGGAGCAGAGCCTGGCCGTGGACAGCCAGCTTCCTCCCGGCTCCCTCTGGAGCCCTTACGACTGGCACGGCCGGCGGGCGATCGTGGATTTCACCTACTTCAAGGCCCATCTGCGGGCGGTGGCCTGGGAATGCACCGGCAGGCTGGAGCTGCTGGACGAAGCCGCCCGACAGATGATCCTCTTCCGGGACGTGTTCCAAGACAAGTCCGACAGCCTCTTTTTCATGGCCGTGGACCTGGACCACCAGGCTTATTTCACTTCACCTGAAAGGCCCAGCGGCCTGAACGACAGCAAATGGGGCCGGGCCAACGGCTGGGTGGCCCTGGCCCTGGCCGAACTGCTGGCCCGGCTGCCGGCGGACCATCCGGACCGGCCCGAGCTGGTCGAAATTTCACGCGACTTTGCCGCCGGGCTGGCCCGCGCCCAGGACCCCCGCACCGG
>JAZDIG010000459.1:0-2240 GCA_043805105.1 Candidatus Glassiibacteriota bacterium
GCCCCAGCCGCCCGCGCTGCCGATAGCGATGAACCGGGTGCCGAAAGTGTTTTTCAGCCCGTACAAGGCCCGCAGCCGCCAGAGCACCTCGTTGTAATCATCCACCACCACGTCCCAAACATCCAGGTTTTTTTCCTGGTATTGATCGGAGCGTTTCCGCAGAAAGGTCGGGTGAGCGATCTCGTACCAAAGGTAAACCGGCCCCGACTTGTGACGCAGGAACATCAGATTGTGCTTGTTTCCGCCGGCCAGGGTCTCCAGCCACCCGGTCTCCCCGCCGGCCGCATAGATGAGAAAAACGTCGCAATCGAGGCCTGCGGCGCGGGCGGCCTTTTCGCCGCTGTCGATACACTCCGCCGGCAGGACTTCGACAGGGAAATCGGCTTGGGCGGCCAATGTTTCGAGCTCTTTCGTGATTCTGCCGATTTCGGCCCTCACGTCCGCCTCGCAGTGGATTCCGCCCCAGGGCCGCCAGCTGGTTTCCGCTTTCCGCTCGTAGATCGAATTGACCAGGAAGGGTTTCACTTTCAGCGCCTTGCCGATCCTCAGGCTGATCTGCGATTTTTTTTCCGGCCTCTGTTCGGCGGCCCGGGCCGAAGAAATTGCCCCGGCTGCCATGCCGGTGGCGCCGATAGAGGTGACTTTCAGGAAGTCCCTGCGGTTGAGGTCTTTAGACATCTTATACTCCCGGGAACTGAATAGTTCTCTGCCTTGAAAAGATTGCGAGTTTGTTGCTGCTTTGCAGCCAGGATGAAAAAAGCGATTGTGCGAGATTCCGGAATGGCTCCGGTACAAGGCTCCAGGGAAATCGGAACCTGAATGAATACAGAATTCACATCTTATATTTTATTTATGGAAGAGACTTTGGCAAGGCTTTGTTTTCGAAAAAAAAGTGAGCGGAATATCTGCTATCCAATTTGATTACAGTAGCAATAGTGTTAAGTTAAGATCACTTCAGTTCACCGGACAGATAACTGCGATGAGAAACAGATGAGAGAAATCCTCCATTTTTGTGGCCTGATTTTTTTTAACGCCGTCCTGGTCTGTTTGACGACATCGTCCGCTGCGGCACAGACTATTGTCACTCTCCCGGAAGACATCTGGCTGCCGGGCGACAGCGCAACCCTCGAAGAAATTCCGGAGATCGACGATTCTCTTCGTGTGCTGGAGACTGCGGCCGGGCGCAAACTTTTGGAGGAAGGGCGGGCGTTTTCCGCTCAGGGCGACCTCAAGGCCGCCGAGCGCAAGTTTTACGAAGCTCTGTTCTGCAGAGATCAGGCTCTGGTATTCAAGGCCCATCTGGAACTGGCTGCGGTCTGCCGGAAGAACTACGGCCGCCGTTACGAGGCCGTGGCCCACTACCGGCGTGCCCTGAGCCTGGAGCCTGAGAACCTGGATGTCCTCTTCGAGCTGGCCCAGACCGGTTTCGAGCTGGCGGAGACCAGCGGCTATCGCCTGGCCGGACGTTCATTGCTGGAGATAATCCTGCACAATCCCGAGTACCGGGAGGCTTACGCACTGTGGCGCAAGAGTATCCGGGACCAGGGCCCCGAAGAGTTGCACAGCTTGCGCGAGAGTCTTTACGCCTGGCTGCCGTCGCACCGTGAGCGCGGCTACTGGTGGCTGGACCTCGCCTGGGACAGCTACCGCCTGGACGACATACCCGCTGCGTTCACCTGTCTGGACAGCCTGCGGGTCGGCTGGCCGGACTATAAGCTGCCGGATCAGAGCCTTCTCATCGCCCGCTGCCGTCTGGAACAAGGAGATACCGTCGGTTTCGAACAGTCCTACCGGGATGCGGTGGTGTACGCCGGCCAGAATGGCGGATTCGAGCGGCTGTCCTGCGATGCCCAGTCGATCATGGATCCCGCCGAACGGGAAAGCTGGAGGGGCATCAAGACAACCGAAGCGTGTGCGATGCTGCTGCGCAAGTTCTGGCTGAGACGAGACCCCGATCCGACCGACGAGCACAATGAACGCCTGGTCGAGCACTATGTCCGCCTGGCCCGGGCGGAGAAGTTCTACAAACAGCTCTTTCCCCACAGCAAGTTCCAGACTTCTAAAAGCTACCGCCAGCTGGTATCCGGCGCCTCGATGAACTTCGATTACGATCCCGGCGAAGTGATAGGCGACCTGGGCCAGGCCCTGTCCCTGGACCAGCGCGGTCTATTGTTCATACGCCACGGGCTGCCGCAATTGATCAACAAGCCCGATCTCGACAAGGCGCAGAATCCGACTGA
>JAZDIG010000460.1:0-11649 GCA_043805105.1 Candidatus Glassiibacteriota bacterium
AAGAGCCGGATGGTGCACGAGTTCGTCCATCGGGGCCCCTGTCCCCGCGGGCTGGTTCTCAAAGGCAAGACCATTTCCTACGCCGATGCTCCCTACTGGCTGTTCTCCCGTGTGGTGAAAAACATGGTGGGGGTCAGCGAGGGCGATACGGTGGAGACCGTGCGCGAAAAGTGGCTGGCGCAGTTCGAGAGAGTGAAGAAGCACGAGCGTCTGCCCCAGGACAGCCGCCCGGCGGCGGCCGCGGCCTTCGAGGCGCACGCCGAATACATCGCCTACCTCCTGGGCGTCGCCAGCGACCCGGATTCGATCAAGGCGGTCAAGCCGGAAAAACTCAAGGGCCTCTTCTACAATGCCTTCCGGCTGTTCCTCGAAGCCGCCGCCGCCCTGCCGGACGAAGGAGAGGTAGTCTACTTGTTGCTGGACGACCTCCATTGGATCGACGTGCTCAGCATCGAGCTGATCGACTATCTGCTCGACAGCCTCCACCCGGTGCGCCCGCTTCTGTTTGTGACCATGTACCGGCCGGATTACCAGACCAGCGAGAAATGGAGAACGGGGGAGAACTTTTTCGAACTGACGGTGAAGCCGCTGAGCCGGGAAGAAACCAAGCAGATGGTGGAAAGCATGCTCAAGGGGCTGGTACTCCCCGCCAAGCTCAGCGAGCTGATCTACGGCAAGAGCGGGGGCAATCCCTTCTACATCGAGGAAATCACCTTCTCGCTGATCGAGCAGGAAGTGCTGATCACCGAGGAGATTCAGGAGGGCAACGAAGTTTGGCTGGTCAACCCGTCGAGCACTGAGGTGGAGCTGCCCGACTCGATTCACGGCATGGTGCAGACCCGGATCGACAAGCTGGACGAGGAGGGGCGCAAGCTGCTGCTCGAAGCTTCGGTGATCGGCATGGACTTCGGCCTCGACTTTCTCGGCGACCTGCACGGCCGGGCCGGTGGAGTAACCGGGGATGTCGGCGGCCTGCTGGAGGATCTGGTCAGGGCGCGGATGGTAGTCTCCACCGGCGGCAACGGCTTCTACGTGTTCAGCAACGTGCTGATCAAAGAGGTGAGCTACAACACCCTGCTCAACTACAACAAGACCGTGCTGCACGGGCTGATCGGCGAGTGTATCGAGGAGATGTACCAGGGGAAAGAGGTGCCCGAGGACGAGCATTACCGGCTGGCCTTTCATTTTGAAAAAGGCGAAAAGGCGGACAAGGCCATCCCGTACCTGGAGTCGGCGGGGGACCAGTGCGCCACCCGTTTTGCCGCCCGCGCCGCCATCGACTGTTACAGCCGCCTGCTGGCCCTGTTGGAGCACTCGAGCCTGACTGGCGAGGAGCTCGCCCAAAAACGTCTCTCCAACCTGGTCAAGCTGGCCCAGGCCGAATACCTCGCCGGCGTTCTGGACGATGCCTACACGCACTTCGCCGAATGCGGCAAGCTGGCTCAGCAGGCGAACCGCCACGAAACGCTCTGCAGCGTGCTCACCAGCGCCGGGGAAATCGCCCGGATCAGGGAGCACCACGATAAGGCGATGCGCTTCTTCGAAAAATCCCTCGAGATCAGCGAAAAGCTCGGCCTCGAGAACTACGCGGCCGACAACCTGGTCAATATTGGCATCGTCAAGGAAGAGCTGGGCCAGTACGACGAAGCGATGGACTATTTCCAGCAGGCGCTGGCCCGGGCTGTCACCGATGAGCAACGCCAGAATATCTCTCACTACATCTTCCAGAGGTCTTAGGCCATGCCCGGGAGTTTTCAGCGACCGGGCCCCGGCCTTCAAGGACGAGGGGTGCGATGCAGGTCAGGAAATTCAAAAATCTCACCCTCTACGGACCCCATCCCCTCGAACGTGACAGCGAAGGCCGGCTCAAGTACCACATGGCGGACGTTTTCCCGGATTACGGCTGCCTGATCGTGGGCCGCGGGCTGCATGTCACCCTCGCTCTCGACTTCATCGCCGAATATGCTAAAACCACGGGCGGCGAGCTGTCCGACCAGCAGCAGCAGGCGATCTACGACGACCTGGTGGCGCTGATCCTGCGCGGCGAACACTTGATGGTCCGCTCCATCCCGGACGAAATGGAGAAATGCTTCCGCAGCGCCGAACTGCTGGAGGTGGTGGTGCCGGCGGAAATGATCCGCTTCACCGGCCGCCGCGATCCTAAGGTGCGCGAAGCCTTCAAGCTGCGGGGTGAAAGCTGGAAGATGACTCCCCGCTACTTTACCGTCGAACAGATTATCGGCCAGCTCAACCTCTCGATGGTCTCGGTGGCCACCGAAAACCGCTACTACTACAAGGTCGAGTCCGGCGGGCGTCTGCTTACGATTGAAAAGCTGGCCGCCATCGGGGAGGCGCTCGAGGACCGTGAGCAGTTCAGGGGCAGGATTCTCGAAATTGTCGACCTCTACCACCGGCGTAATAAAAACTACGTCCGCGAAATGGACTTTTTCGCAGTGGACGAGAAAAAGTTTGACTTCTCCCGTTTCGAAAAGCTGGCCGCCTACCTCAGACGCTGCCGGGGCTGGGGCGGGACCCAGAAAAAGCGGGCGCGCACACTGTTCGGCCGCGCCCTGGAAAACCTCCGTCAGGCCGTTCCGGCCGAGCTGCACCGGGACGACCCGCAAAATCCCACCTGGCGCAACCGGATCTATTCCGAGCTGAACGACATCCCGCCCACCGAGGAATCGATCCTGGGGATCAGCGCCGAGTTCAACATGAACATCCTCTGGCTGCCCGGCTGCCGGATCTCCGATGGCAAGGCGGTCAAGGACCGGCACATCGAGGAGGCGGTGTCGCGGCTGATAGACGATTTCTTCCGCTTCTACGGCCCGCTCGAATACATCAACCTCGGCCGGCTGATGCGCAGCCAGAGCACCAAACGCGCCGCCGGCAGCTACCGCGAAGTGTTTATCGCCGTGCTCAGGCAGAAAGGCCGCGATACCGAACAGATCAGGATTCTGCGCAAGGTCTGGCGCAACGTGCTCTATTTCCTGAATCGCGGCTTTGCGCTGGACAAGGCCAACCGGCTGGCCGACGGCTACCTCGAATACACTTTCGACCGCCGCGAGATACTCTCGCTGCTGGGCTGCGACACTCCCCCGGTCACCAACCTCAGCCGCAGCGAAGACCTCCCCGGTATCGGCACGGTGAACATCAGCTTTTTCAACCGGCCTTACATCGAGGGGTTGGCCACGGACAAGGTGTCGGAATATTACTACCAGCACGAGGGGTTCGTCAGGAAAATGGCCTGGCTCCTGGGCTACGAGGCCGGGTTGAACATGATTGTCGGCCGCAGCGAGCAGGACAGCGGCATCGTCTACTTCGGCGACGGGGATGAGATGTTCCAGTTCGGCGCTGACAAAATGGTCCCGGTCAACCTCGTCCTCGCAGACTACACCGGTGCCTTCGCCGATGTGGTAAGCCCGCTGGAAAAGTTCATTCCCCAGTACGTGGACTACCTCAAAGAGCTGCTGACGAAGATCGGGGTGCCGGGCTGGGGACCCGCTCAGGCGCTGGAAGTGGGTGATGCCTTCATCGAAGCGGTCGGCAGGCGCATTCTGGACACGCGCCAGATGCTGACCGAATTCGGCGAGGTGCGGGAGAAAATCGAGCGGATGGCGGCTTCGCGGGACCCGGAGGTCAACCCGATCCGGGTCAAGTGGGACAAGTCGTTCATCAGACTGCAGGCCCTGGACGTGCCCGCCTTCCTTCAGCTTTTCCGCAGCCTGCTCCGGCGCCGCATGGGCGTTTACTGATATGGCTCCGTGCAGGCGTGCGTCGGCGTTGGTTCCCATGCGCTGAGAAAAACTCCTATCCGCCGTGCAATAAGCTGATATTTTAGCCAAACAAGCGGCATTTTACACCAGGGGTGCCCACCCCGATAGGATGGGGCAGGCACCCCGATTTATCGGGGCCCATACGATATTTGTCAGGGCGTTCAGGGTTGTTGGTGGGATCTTGGAGCCGGGAGGCTGATCTGGACAGCTCAGACCGCGCCGGAGGGGGCATCCTTGAGCGAGTCTTCCCGGTCGGCCTCGGCCAGGGCGTCGATCAATTCGTCCAACTCGCCGTCCAGAATGGCCTGGAGCTTGTGCAGGGTCAGCCCGATCCGGTGGTCGGTGACCCGGGACTGGGGGAAATTGTAGGTGCGGATTTTGGCGCTGCGGTCGCCGGTTCCCACCTGCAGCCTGCGGTCGGCGGCGCGCTTATCGGCGGCTTCCTGCATTTTCACGTCCAGGAGCCGGCTGCGCAGCACGCTCAGCGCCTTGGCCTTGTTCTTGTGCTGGCTTTTTTCGTCCTGGCAGGTCACCACCAGGCCGGTGGGCAGGTGAGTGACCCGTACCGCCGAATCGGTGGTGTTCACGCTCTGGCCGCCCGGGCCGCTGGAGCGGTAGACGTCGATTTTCAGGTCCTCCGGCTTGATCTCCACCTCGATCTCCTCCGCCTCGGGCAGCACTGCCACCGTGGCCGCGGAAGTGTGTATCCTGCCGGACGCCTCGGTGACCGGCACCCTCTGCACCCGGTGCACGCCGCTTTCAAACTTGAGCCGGCCGTAGGCGCCCCTCCCCTTCACCGCGAAGATCACCTCCTTGATCCCGCCCTGTTCGGCGTTGGCCATCGAGATCAGCTCGGTGCGCCAGCCCTGGGATTCGATGTAATGGGTGTACATGCGGGACAGGTCGCCGGCAAACAGCGCCGCCTCCCGGCCGCCGGTGCCGGCCCGGATCTCCATGATCAGGTTTTTCTCGTCCAGGGGGTCGGCCGGGACGAGCTGTTTTTCCAGGCTGGCGGCCAGCTCCAGTTCCCGGGCTTCGAGTCCGCCCATTTCCTCGCGGGCCAGATCGGCCAGTTCGGGATCGCCTGTCTCGATGAACTGGCGGTTTTCCTCCAGGTCGCGGCGCACCTTCTCGAGCTTTTTCCAGGTTTCCACCAGCGGGGCGAACTGGCCGTGCTCGACCGCCAGCTCGCGCAGACGGCCGCTGTCGGCCAGCACCGCCGGATCGGACATCAGCCGCTCGATCTCATCGAAACGGGCGAGGATTTTTTCTATTCTAACTTTGGTCATTTCGGAGCTTGATATCTCTTAGGAAAACGACGGCAACGAAGAAACCGGGGGGTAAGAGCTAACTTTCGGCTGCGGACACGGCCAGGGCCTGTCCGATGACTGCCCGGCCGGTTTCGGTCGCGGCTTCCAGGGCCGCCACCGCCACTTCCACCTGGCTTTCATCGGGAGGCAGCGTGGTAATCCTTTGCAACCAGAGGCCGGGAGCCACCGCCAGATGGGTGACGAGGTTGCCGGGGTAACGGTCGCTCAGCTTGATCAGCTCGTAGCTCACCCCGCCGATCACCGGAACCAGCAGCATCCGCAGAAACCGCTCACCCCAGTCGGCCGGCTTGCCCATGGCCATGAAAACGAACACGCTGACAATCAGCAGCACCAGGATGAAGCTGGTGCCGCAGCGCGTGTGGAACCGGCTCTCACAGCGGATGTTGTCCCAGGAAAGGTCCTGTTTTTTTTCGAAGGCGGCTATCGTCTGGTGTTCGGCGCCGTGGTATTCGAACACGCGCCGGATTTCCTTCCAGCGGGAGATGAGCAGAAGGTAGGCCAGGAACACCGTGATACGCAGCAGCCCGTCCACGGCGTTGAACCAGAACGGGTTTTCGATTCCGCACAGTTCGGCGACCAGCAGCGGCAGATAGAAGAAGATCGCCATCCCTGCGGCCAGTGATAAGACGACGGTGGCGGCCAGGGAGAGCTTCCACAGCCAGCCGTGTTCCTCTTCCGTGGCGGGGGCCTTCCGCCCCTCAATAAACTGCTGCGAAGCCACTTCGGCGGAATAATTGAGGGCCCGCACACCCAGGATCAGGCTTTCGAACAGGATCACCATCCCGCGCAGCACGGGCAGGTCGAGGAAGCGGAAGCGCCTGCTGAGCGACCGGAAGGTTTTCTTGCGCACCACGATTTCGCCGTCGGGGGTACGCACGGCCGCGGCCCAGGTATCCCCGGAGCGCATCATCACGCCCTCGATAAGCGCCTGGCCGCCCATCTTGAGTTCTTTTTCCCTGGACAACATCGGCTGTTCCATGAAACCAGCCGCCGGCCGGCGGCAGTGATCGGGGCGGCAGGCCCCGGCCGATCCTCTCAGGTCTGACCGGTCGCGCCCTCGCCTGCCGGCTTTTCGCTCTTCTTGGCGGCGGCAGCGGTCTTGCGCTTGTCCGCGATTTTCTTGGCTGCTTTTTCCTGGATCGCCTGGCTCTTTTCGAACTTACGCATGAACTGTTCCACGCGGCCGGCGGTGTCGATCAGTTTCTGCTTGCCGGTGTAGAAGGGGTGGCATTCGGAACAGATGTCCACCCTCGTCGTTTCCACCGTGGAACGGGTTTCAAAGGCGTTACCGCAGGCGCAGGTAACGATACATTTCTTGTACTCTGGATGGATTCCTTTTTTCACTTTGCCTCTCCCTTGCCGAGAAAGCTGTCTGTGATGTTCCCGATGACCGGTTTACAGCAAGCCGGATTCGAGGGGATAAAAATACCCCCATCAATGGAGGGTTATCCAGCTCAAGCCTTTAAAATAAAATTCCGCTTGTTGAATTTCAATAGAAAAGGTGTAACATTGACTTAGTATGAGGCCGGTTATAAATTTCGTTTGCATCCGGCCCTAACCATTTAAAATAAGGCAAGTTGTCCAAAATGGCAAGTCAGGAACAGAGTTCCCTGGAGTTCAAGCCTGATTCACCGGACAGCCGCAAGCCGGTTAGCGGTCCGCTGGAAAGTCTGCATGCGGCGGGGCTCGAGCTGTTCGCCGGCGGCCGCTATGCGGAAGCGGAGACGAAGTTCAACAAGGCCCTCCAGCTGAACCGCAGCCATCTGGAAAGCTTGAAATATCTGGGACTCTCGCTCTACCATCAGGAAAAGTACGCTCAAGCGGTCGAACGGTTCAACCAGTACCTGGCGGTGGAGCCGGATAACCAGGAAGTGCTGATGTACTGCGGGTCAACCTGCGTGGCCCTCATCCGCCACATCGATGCGGACCGGCATTACCGCCGCGCCATTTCGCTCGATCCGCAGAACGCCAGGGCCTATCTCGGTCTCGGACACGTGCTCTACCGGCGCGGCCTTTACGCCGATGCGGTCGGCGTGCTGCGCAAGGGCAACGAAGTCGACAAGGACAACACCGAAATTCTTTTCAACCTGGGTGAGGCTTACAACAAGCTGGATCAGATCGACCTGGCGGTTTCCTGTTTCGAGGCGGTTCTCCAGATCGACCGCACGAACCCCCGGGTTTACTACAACCTGGGTATTCTTTACGACAAGAAGTCTCTGCCCGCCAAGGCCAGTGAAATGTACCGCATGGCCAAGGAACTTTCCTCTCCCGGCCGACATCGCAGAATCGAGGTAAACCTTTCGTCCGACGGCGGCGATCTCTTCTTCTCCCGGTCGTTGACCGTGGTGGATCAGCCTTTCCCTGCCGAAGCCGAAAAGAGCTCCACCAAGGAGAAGTACGAAAAGTTCCGCAAGGAGCAGGTCCGCAGGAAACCCCATCAGGTATTGGAAGGGGAGGAGTCGGTGGAGCGGATCGGTACGATGGACCTGACCAAGGCGAGCTTGAAAATCAACGAGGCGATCAAGATCATCAAAGAAAAAAACCGGTGAAAGGCAAACTGTCCCGCAACGGTTTGAATTGATCGGATTATCGTCCTCCCGAAAGACTCAAGTACTCCATGATTAAAATCGCAATTATCACCTCCAAGGGTGGTACCGGAAAGACTACTACTGCGGTCAATCTGGGCCATGGGCTGGCGCTGAGCGGCAAGCGGGTGATGCTGATCGACTGCGACCCCCACGGCGACCTGGGCCTGGTCTTCTCGATCAATGCGGAAAAGAGCCTGTCGGACCTGCTGCGCACGGGCAAGACAACCGTCGCCCAGGTGCGCGAAAACCTGTTTCTGATCCCCTCCGGCGGCCGCGAGCTCAACGAGACCGAACTGGCCCTGGCCAGCCGCGACGGCCGCGAGTTCATCCTGCGAAACGCGCTGAGCGACCTGCGAAACGTAGATTACCTGATCTGCGACTGCGCCCCCAGCCGCAACCTGATCAACATCAACGCCCTCGCGCTGGTGGACAAGGTCATCATCCCGGTGAGCATGGACTACCTGGCCATGAACGGCGCCAGGCACACGATCGAACTGATGCGGGAAATCCAGCGCTATACCCGCGCCAATCTCGAACTGATGGGCATTCTCTCCACTCAGTTCGATACCCGGACTAACCTGTCTGCTGAAATCTACCGGGTGCTGCTCAAGCACTTCCCCAACAAAGTGTTTGAGACCGTGATCAGGGTCAACACCCGCCTTCGCGAGGCCCCCAGCTATGGCAAGACGGTGTTCGAGTACGCGATCAACAGCACCGGCGCCGAGGACTATTTCAGCCTGACCAACGAAGTGCTGCGCAAGAACCAGGATTCCTGACTCCCTCTTCCGCCGGGGCCAAAGCCGAAACCATGGACAAAAGCCTGCACATCCTGACCGGCGTCCTGCTCTGCCTGTCCGCCGCCCGCCTGCCGGCGGAGCTGGTCATAACCTCGCCCGCCGCCGGCTCGACCGTTTATTCCGCCGAGGCGCTCGAAATGGAGGCCGCCTGGAGCGGACCGCCGCCCGAGGGTTTGGCTCTCGTCTGGAAATCCTCCGCCGATGGTGTACTCGGAAACGGCCTCAGGCTGCACGTGCCCGGCCTCAGCTACGCCAGCCACCGGATTACTGTCCAGGCCACGGCAGGGGATTCAGTGGTGGCCGAGGCCGAGACGCTGGTGTACGCTCTTTCGCGGCCCGAACAGTTCACGCTCAGCGAGCGCACCGACTGGGAAGGGGAATTCAGCCCGCGCGGGAACCAGGTAGCCTATACTTCCTACCGCAACGGCGATCCGGAGATCTGGATCGCCACTGTCTCCAACCGCTTCTCCGAACGTATCACATTCAAAGGCGGCCTGTCTCCTTCCTGGACCCCGGACGGCAGGATGATCGCTTTCTGGAGCGAACGCAGCGGCAACCGGGACATCTGGCTGGTGGGCCTGGCCGGGGATCAGAAGAACGCGATCCAGCTCACCGGCACTCCCGGTCCCGAATGGATGCCGGCGGTCAACCGGGCCGACGGCCGGATTCTCTTTACCGCCAAGGAAGGTAGAAATCTGCGTCTGATGGTGCTGGACACCGCTGCACCCGATCCCGTGCCGATGGAAGTGGTCGGACCGGACCATTACCCGATGTTCGGCCGCTGGTTCCCGGACGGAAAGGACATCCTGTTTACTTCCTACCGCCATTCTACTCCGGTGGTTTGCCGGTATTCGGCGGCGACCGGCGCGGTGGTGGAGGTAAGCGATCCAGGTGCCGAGGATGCCGACATCAGCCCCGACGGCCGGCGGATCGTGATAGTGCGGAATAGTGAAATCTGGCTGGAGAACCTGGCCGGCGGCGGGGCGAGGCCCCTCACCGCAGACCGCGCCGGCGCTCTCAATCCCCGCTTCTCCCCGGACGGCGCAAAGATCATCTACGCCTCCACCCGCAGCGGAAACTACGACCTCTGGCTGCTGGACCTGCCCTCCCAGGATTGATCTCCCCTGCCGGCAAGAGTTTCTCCCCCGACTGCCGCCCGGCATTCCCTATCGTTGACTGGACTGGTTTTAAAAGCTCCGCAGCGGGCGGTTTTACTTGACGTAGTTTAGACTCTGAGGTATAGTAAAAACGTGAAATGCTGAAAGTTACCGATGTTGAAAGCGGCTCCCCGGCTGAATCTGCCGGTTTCCGGCCCGGGGATCGAATCTTGAGCGTAAACGGTCGGGCGGTCGAAGACCATCTCGACTTTTATTTCCACGCCGCCGATTATTTCCTGCGCATCGGGGTAAACCCGGCGGGAAGTCGAGTCCGCCGGGAGCTCATCCTGCGGCGCAAGCCGGGCCGGGCGCTGGGACTGGCTGTCGATGAGGGCCGGGTCAAGCGTTGCCGCAACCGCTGTATCTTCTGTTTCGTAGACCAGTTGCCGCGTGGGTTGCGCCGGTCGCTCTACGTCAGGGACGAAGATTACCGGCACAGCTTCCTTTACGGCAACTTCATCACCGGCGGCAACCTGCAGGAGCGGGACGTCGACCGGATCGTACGGATGCGGCTGAGCCCGCTGTACGTTTCGCTGCACGCTTCCGACCCGCAGGTCAGGAAGAGGCTTTTGGGAGGGTGCGGGCCGGCGGACGTCATGCCGCTCCTGGCCCGGCTCACCGAGGCCGGGATCGGTATCCACGGCCAGGTGGTGCTCTGTCCGGGAATCAATGACCGGGCGGTGCTGGCCCACACGATTGAAGATTTCGCCGGCCTGGGTGAATCGGCCCTCAGCCTGGCGGTGGTGCCGGTCGGCCTGACCGGTCACCGGCAGACACTCGCCTGGATCGAGCCGGTGGGACCGCCTGAGGCGCGCGTCACTTTGAGGCTCGTGCACCGCTTTCAGCGCCGGTTCCTGGCCGAGCGGCGCACTCGGCTGGTGTTCGCCGCGGATGAATTTTACCTGCGCGCCGGGGCGCGCCTGCCCTCGGCCGCCGCCTATGAAGACTATCCGCAGATTGAAAACGGCGTGGGCCTGGTCCGCCGCTCGCTGGAAGAGATCAGGCGGCTGATGCGCCGTAAAAAATTCCCGGCCGCGAGCGCCGGCGCCAGGATCAGGATCGCGACCGGCAGGCTTTTCGCACCCGTGGTCCGGGAGCGGATAATCTCGCGCCTGCCGCGGGAAGTAGCGGGGTGTATTGACGTTACGGCAGTGGATAACCGGCTGCTGGGCGAATCGGTCACCGTGGCCGGCCTGCTCTCCGGCCGGGACATCCTCGCCGCGCTTCACGGGGCCGAAAAAGCGGACGTTTACCTGCTGCCGGCCGCCGCGGTCAACCAGGACGGCAGGTTCCTGGATGACATCACCCTGGAAGAGGTAAAAAGAGAGCTCGAGCCGGCACGGGTGGTGGTGGAAGAGTCGCTGATCGCCGGGATCGCCTCGGCCCTCGAAACAGCCACCGGAAAAGTCTGATACTTTAAGCTGCATAGAGATCACCTTTCGCACTGGTTCCATTCAATCCGGGAGTTAGCCATGAATAAGCTTTCGCTCCTCCTTTGTCTCTCACTGGTCTGCCTGTGGGCCGGCTGCAAGAAAGAACAGCCTCCCGCGCCAGCGCCGGAGGTTCAGGCCCCGGTAACTCAGCCTGAAACCACTCCCGCTGCACCGGCGCCCGAAGCAGCCGCTCCGGCGCAGACGGAATTCAAGTCTATCCCGGGCAACTTCACCGTCCAGGTGGCCGCCTGGGAGACCAAGGATTCGGCCGATAAGCTCGCCGCTTTCTACCAGAGCAAGGGCTACGATGCCCGCGTGGAAAACGCGGACCTGGGTTCCGGCCAATGGTACCGGGTGCGGATCGGCAACTATAAAAATTCCGCAGAAGCCCGCCAGGTCGCCGAGGAGATCAGGGAGAAGTACAAAAGCGACATCTGGCTGGTCAAGCTGTAAGGAGCCGGCACTTAAGTGAGATCGCTTCCCAAGGTGGCCGTGATCGGCAGGCAGAACGTCGGTAAGTCGACCCTGTTCAACCGGCTTGTCGGCCGCCGGGTGGCGATTGTCGAC
>JAZDIG010000461.1:0-7483 GCA_043805105.1 Candidatus Glassiibacteriota bacterium
TTTGGAGAACACTACCCTGGGAATCACCATATCGGGGAATTTAGTGGCAAAGTATCTCTTCACCACCGTGTTGAGGTCATCCTTCAACTCTTCGCGCAGAATCTGCTGGTCTTTGAAATCGTCCAGCTCGTCCATCCGCTTGCGGCTGATCCGCTCGATAATCAGGCTGCGGATCTCCGGATCGATATCCTTTATCATTTCCGCAAACTGCATCGGCACATAGATGTTCACCGATACGCTCAGATCGCGCTGCCCCCCTGACTCGGCCGGATTGACAATCACGTCATCCACGGGGTAAGTGATGTACGTGCTCAAATCCTCGACTTGACCGGTAGGAGTTTCCGCTGCTTGTTTTTCTTCCGGCTTCGGTTTGGTCTCCGGCAGTTTTGGTTCGATGAAATTTGAGACTACGACATACGCCAAAAGCGCCTGGACCAATATCAGCGGCAGGCCGATAAGGACGAGGGTTTTAGCCGAGAGCTTGCTCTTGGATGGCGGTGGTTCCTCCACACCCTCTTCCGCTGTCTTTTCCTGAGGTTCTTCTGCCATGATGTTCGCTCCATCAGTTTTGCGGGAATTCTTCACGCCCGCAATGGCCGGCGGCTGGAACCGCCCGCCTCACTTGAAAGGATTCTCGTTTTCTCTCTTGTACTCCATGAATAATTCTATCCGCCGGTTCTTGGCTTGTCCTTCCGGCGTGGAGTTGTCGGCAATCGGCCTGTATTCTCCATATGCCACCGGCGCCAACCGGCTGGGATGAATTTTGGAAAAATCCATCGCGAATTTCACCACACTCAGCGCCCGGGCGAACGAGAGGTCCCAGTTGGACTCGTAAGCTCCGCCCACGATTCTCTGATTGTCCGTGTGTCCTTCCACCCGGATAACGTTAGGCCAGCCCCTGGCGATAACGAATACGTTGTCAAGCAGCGGGAAGGATTCCGGCTTCAGCTCGGCGCTTCCGATTTCGAACAGGAGCGGCGCACTGATCGTGAGAGCTACGCCTTTGTCCATTATCACCACTTTGACATCGTTGCCCAGGTTCCGCGCCTGGATGAAATCCGAGAGATTGGAAAGACTTTGGTCTATTATCGCCCGCTGAATGTTCTTCAAAGTCGGCAGCGGAGTGTTTTCCAGCTTAAGGATCGCCGGGTTGGCGCTCATCACGCCGAATGCTCCCTGCAGGCTGCCCGCCGCCGCATAGTAATCATTCTCCCTTATCTTGCTCATCGACACGATGAGCACGAAGAAGCACAGCAGCAGCGACATCAGGTCGCTGAAAGTAGTAAGCCAGGCCGGAGCCCCGGCTTCGCATTCACATTTATCTTTCGCCATAGGCCGTCGCCTCTGTCAGCCTTATTTCTCAACGATCTCCCGGCGCAGCTTGGGAGCAATGAACGAGGTCAGCTTCTGTTCCACGATCCGGGGGTTGTCGCCGGACTGGATCGACAGGATGCCCTCGATCATCAACTCCCTCATCAGTATCTCTTCCTCCGAGCGGCGCTTGAGCTTGCCGGCCAGAGGGATACAAAACAGGTTGGCCACCAGCGCACCATAAAATGTAGTAATCAGGGCTACTGACATGTTCGGGCCGATAGTCGAGGGGTCCTGCATGGTGGCCAGCATCAGCACCAGCCCGATGAGGGTTCCAATCATGCCGAAGGCCGGCGCCATGAAGCCCCACTGGTTGAGAATGGACTGACCCAGGGCATGTCTCTTTTGCAGGTAATCCAGCTCGGTGGTCAAAATACTGCGCATCAGCTCCGGCTCGGTTCCATCCACGGCAAGCTGGATGCCTTTACCCAGGAATTCATCCTCGATCTCTTCCATGTGGCGTTCCAGGGCCAGAATTCCCTCGCGCCTGGCCCTCTCGGCAAAGGAAACCAGGGTGGCGATGGTTTCGGTTACCGGCTGGCTCTTGAAAAAGACAGTTTTCTTGACCGTCGCAACTACACCGATCAGTTCATTAATCGGAAAATTGATTATTACTGAACAAAGAGAGCCTCCGATAGTGATATAGACCGAAGGAAGGTCCACGAACTGGATTACGCTGCCGGTCTGCTCGATACCCATAACGACAATTGCAAAGCCCGCAACCAGGCCGATTATAGTTGTCAAATCCATTCCTGCCGCTCCTGAATCTCAGTTTATATTTCAGGCGGTCCGGCCGTAATTATCGCCTCTCCGGGCGCCCGTCCGGTTTTATTCCTCGATCTTTTCCGCGATCTTCTGCCAGAAAGACGGCAACTGTTTCCGGTATTCAATCACCCTGACAATAATTTCCTCGACCGACTCCCTGACCATATACTTCTTGCCCGTAACCAGGCTGATAATGGTGTCCGGAGTCTTCTCCACTATCTCGATCAATTCTGCATTTATCACCATTACCTGGCCGTTAAGTTTAGTCACGGAAATCAATTGAACCACCTTTTATAATTGTGCCTTCATGTTATTAATTCGACCGGAAATTTCAAATCATAAGCAATTTCGGGAATATTCCCGCGCGTTTCGCCGGAACCGGAAAAGGATTATCTGGATAGAAAACCCGGCAAACCGCTGTAATCTCCACTCGAAAATTGGCAAAAAGTGTACCAACAGTAATACTCTTCCGGGCCTCCTGCCCCCGGCTGGCCCGGCGACCGGCAGCCGGCGCTCTTTCCAGTCCGTAAGGCCCTGTTATTCATAAAGTTAATTCAATTCTCAATATATTCGACACCTCGGGGAAACGCAAGAGCCGCAGCGGTCGCTCAGAAGCCACCGAATCGACGCGGGATTCTTTTTCCGGCTGCGAGGCAGGTAAAAAAGGGGGTTCGGAAACCCGAACCCCCTCTCCTTTCAGACTCGGTCAGCGGATATCCGCCTCACCTTTAGCGCGCCAGGTTGACCACTTCCTGGAGCAGGGTGTCGGTGGCGGTAATGATCCGGGCGTTGGCCTGGAACCCGCGCTGAGTGGTGATGATGTTGGCGAACTCCTGGGCCAGGTCGACGTTCGAGCTTTCCAGGAAGCCGCTGGCGATGCTGCCCTGGATGTTGGTGCCGGCCTCACCGATCACCGCCACCCCGGAGTTGGCTGATTCGAGGAAGTTGTTGTTGCCGCCCTTGACCAGGCCACCCGGGTTGTTGAAGCTGGCCAGCACCAGCTTGCCGAGGGTTTTGGTGACGCCGTTGCTGAATACGCCGGTGAACTGTCCGGTGTCGTCGATCTCGAGGCTGCTCAGCTTTCCGGAAGCAAACCCGTCCTGGGTGGAGATGATCGCAGTCGAGGGGCCGCGGAACTGGGTCAGACCGTCGAATCCGCCGATCGTGCCCATGTCCAGCGAGACCTCCATCCGGTCCGCTCCGTTGTTCGGGTCGAAACCGAAAGTGGAGCTGCGGTCGCGGACGCTGAAGCCCTGCAGGCTGCCGTCCGGGTTGAAAATAACCGTGCCCTCGTTACCGGTGAGCGAGGTTTCGTTGGCGGTAAGCCTGATCCCCCAGTTCCACTGTCCGGGCACGTCCGTGGTAATCGCATTTGACCCGCCCTGCAGCTGCCGGAAATCCTGCGCCAGTTTGATCGGGAAAGTCGGCAGGGTCGGACGCGGATTGTCCACGTTATCCTCGAAGGTGATGTTAATCGAGGTCAGCGAGGCGCCGGCCGTGTCGTCGGCCAGGATGAACTGGCCGTTGTTGTTGATCGAGGCCGTGGCGCCGCTGCCGTCGCCGCCGGACAGCTTCGAATCGTAAAGGGTGTTGATCTCATCGATCAGGTCCTGCACGCTGGTGGCGGACACCCCCCCCTGGATCAGGAGCGTGCGGCTGACCGGCAGACCCCGCGTATTGGTCCCGGTAATCTTGATGCTGTCGCCGATGCGCGGCTGCGAATCGCCCCTGATCGGGATTTCGGGGTCGGTGTTGTCGATACTCACCAGGTCCGTGATCAGGGTCTGCACCAGCGAGGTGTCGACCGGCTGGATGTCGTTGGGGCCGGCATTCGGATCCTGGCTGGAGATGACCAGCGGGAACTGGGTCGAAATCAGCTTCTGTTCGACTGCAGCCAGTTCCTGGGTCGACTTGACGAAGGTCATGATCACGTTGTGCGTTTCACCGAACGAGTCGAAGGCCGTAATCGAGGCGATGTGGCTGGCGGCGTCGCGGCCTTGCTGGGTCAGATTGAAGGCGGCCAGGGAGATCGAGCTGGTGGCGTTGCCATCGGTACTTATGTTGTTGAAATCAGTATCGTTGCCCGGGATACCGTCTTGCAGCAGTTTGGTGGCGTCATTGAAGCCCAGGGCGTCGAAGATTTTGATGCCGCCTGGCGGAGGCGCCTGGGTGCCGGGGAGTATTTGCAGCTGGGCTGACGGCCGGTTGGTTCTGAAGCTCACGGCGGCTTCGCCCTGACTGAAGTCCACGAAGGCGGTGACTTCACCGCTGAGCGAGGAGTTGGAGTTGATGGCCGCGTTGAGTCCGGCGACCAGGTCTTCCACAGTCGAATAAACCCGCGGACTGAGCGAGACATTCTGTTGCGGGTCATCACCGACCTGGATTATGAACTGGTTAGTGGATTTGAGCGTGCTGAGGTTCAGGCCGCCCTCGCCGACACCCTGGCCCTCGGTACCGGCAGTGAAGCCCAGGTCCAGCAGCGACGTCGTATCACCGTTGGGTACGGTATCCAGCTTGACAAAATCGCTGGGGCTGGTGGTGATGAACTTGATGGCGCCGTTGGTGGTGGCCACGGCCTGCACGGATCCGGCCAATTCCAGATCGCTATTGATACCCTGATTGATCGCGCTGACAAGTTCAGCGAGCGTATCGTAGACCTTGTCGCCGTTGGTATCCTGACCAATAGTGATAGTGTTGTCGCGGCCGCTGTCCACTCCGCCCACGGCTATGACCATCTGGCGTGAGAATTGAGCGTTCTGAACATCTGAAGTGAACTGGAAGCCGCCCGGGCCGAAGTTCAGGGCCTGGCCAATAGCCTGGGCTGCTTGTGCGGGCAGGAAGGTGTTCTGGACCGGAACGCCCAGCACGGTGGCCTCGTGTGCGTCTTCCTCGAACGCCAGGCTGACCGAGGTCTGGCTCGCGCCCGCCGATTCGTCGACCATCACGATGTTACCGTTGGAATCGATCGAGGCGGTGACGCCCTTGAAAGAGTTATTGATCACGTTGACCAGCGAGGCCAGCGTGGTGCCGTCGCGGGCAACCGTGCTGCCATCGGGCAACAGTTCGGTGCCGGTGCCGTAGCGGAACACTCCAGCGGCAATCGTGCCTTCCGGGTTGGTGCCGTTGATCTTGATCCGGTCGCCCTCGTCCAGCGAGTTGATCGTCTGAGCCAGGTCGTTGATGTCGGTCACGCCGGTGGCGATATCACCGGTCGCCCGGATCGTGAAGGGAGTGCCGATAGTGAGAGTCTTGGCCAGCACACCGCTGTTGGCATCCAGGTTGTCTTTGAATTCCACGCGGGTGGTAAACTTGGCCGGCGTGGTCAGCCCGATCGGGATTACCAAGTCCTCAATCGGCGAACCGCTGGGGATCACGCCCCTGGTGTTGGCCAGACGGCCCTGGACCACGTATCCCGTGCCGTTCTGCACCAGGTTGCCCACACCGTCGAACTGGAAGGCGCCGGCCCTGCTGTAGAGTTTGCGCTGGCCGTCACGCACCACGAAGAAACCCTCGCCCTGAATCGCCAGGTCCGTGGTCACACCGGTGGACTCGAGCGTTCCCTGGGTGAAGAGGTTGTCGATACTGGCGATTCCCACGCCCAAGCCGAAGGCGACCGGGTTCACGCCGCCGTTGCCTCCTTCGATCGGCCGCTTGGCCTCGCTGATCGTCTGGACGAGAAACTCGTTGAAGCTTACCCGCCCAGCCTTGAAGCCGACCGTGTTGACATTGGCGATGTTGTTGCCGATCACACTCAACCGGGTGCTGTTTGACTGGAGTCCCGATACTCCGGTTGAAAGCGTACTCTGTAGACTCATTTTACGACCTCCTTGTCGCTGCCCTGGCCGACAGTCCCTGCGGCCGGCGGTGATAATCGTTTATGTGAAGAATAAACTGATTGTTCCGATTGTTGACTCAAACATTTCATTCCACCCCGTACTGTGGGTCGACGATCTCGATGACGTTTTCGTAGGGCACTTCGCGGTCGCCCATCAGCAGAGTGGCATGGTTATCGAGGTAGCGCACACCCGTTACCAGGCCGATCATAAAGGTGGCCGTGTCGATTCCGTTACCCTCCGGATCGTAAGCCTGCACTTCGAAACTGTAGTTCCCGCTCGACAGGCCGGTGCCGTCATGGTCGCGTCCGTCCCATTCGGTCTGGAATCCGCCGGCCTGGATCGGCCCGAGATCGAGAGTGCGAACCAGAGTCCCCTGTGTGTTGTAAATGTTGACGAGGGTATCCACGCTGGCTTTGGTCTGCGAGAAGCGGATCGTCGTGCTTTCGCCCTGCTTCAGCTGTACGACGTCGCCCAGTGCATGCACTTCCTTGCCGAGAAATCCGGTGGCCAGGCTGTTGTTGATGGTATTAGCCAGGACCGCATCAGAATCGAGACTGCTTTCGAGGCTCTTGTTCATCTGGGTGAGCTGTTCCAGACTCGAAAACTGGGCCAGCTGCGCGGCGAATTCCTGATTGCTTGCCGGATTGAGCGGATCCTGGTACTGGAGCTGCGTCACCAGCAGCTTGAGGAAGTCGTCCTTCATCAACTGCGACCGGTCCTGGACATTTTCTATCCCTGATTGCTGTGAAGCCCAGGTGGGTAGTGCATTTGTATTCGTCTCGACCTGCATGACTGATAGTCTCCTTTCGATTGCCTGTCAGGCAACCCATTCGAGAGTGCTGTAGGAATACTTTAGCAATTTTTCGATTTTCTGATCGGCAGCCGCAGTGGAGATTTCACCGTCCTGGCCGGCGCCGTTACCGTTCTGGTCGTTATCGGCGAATCCGAAGCCTCGGGAGTGGTCGTTGCCGTCGCGGCCGGGCCCGCTGGAATGTTGCTGGCTGCTTTCCTGGTTATGGTTCTGACGCACGTCTACGGAGAATTTTTCGACTTTGAGCCCCTGTTCGGCCAGCGAATCGCGCAGCCGGTGCAGGCTGTTTTCGATCAGCGAGCGGGCCTCGTTGCTTTCCACCTGAATCCGGGCGTTCAGCGCCTGGGTGTCGTCCACCGACAGGCGGACGCGCATCAGGCCGAGGTGTTCGGGTTCGAGCTTGAGGCTGATCTCGCTGGAAAAGCCGGTGCGGACGGTGCGGGCGGCATTGATTATCTTTTCGAAAGCCTCGGCCTGGTTGAGCGGCCAATTGGCCCTGGCCTGACCGGCCGAGTCGGCTTTCTGAGCGGAATCCCTGACCAGAGCCAGTTCGCCGCGGAACGCGCCCTGGAGCTGGTCGCTCTTCGGTCCGTCCTGGCTCTCCACGCGATCAGTTTTGCCGCCGGCCTTATCATCGCCGCCGGAGCCGATCACTGCTTCGAGAAGGTCGCCGGCCGCTATCCCGACCGCCTGCGCCAGG
>JAZDIG010000462.1:0-5399 GCA_043805105.1 Candidatus Glassiibacteriota bacterium
CGGGCCGGGGCGCCGCCGGCACCCTTCTTGCCCGCAACGATATTTGTAACTTATTCAAAATCAGGCGGTTACGCAAGAAGGAGGCCGGCGGCGCCTTTCTCCCGGCCATCTTCAGACTCGTCCGACCGGCAAAACTCCGAGAGCTGGATCATTCCGGCTTTTCTTTCTCCGGCGCTCCCAGGAGCTCGAACAGGTCGTCCACCCCGCCGCTGCCGACCAGATCGATCAGTTTCCCGAGCGTCAGGGCCAGCTCCGGGGCCGAACCGAATGACAATGAAAGCGTGAAACGGTCCCCCTCGAAGTTCGGCGGCGCTTCCAGGCCCACTCCCTCGGGGAGATGCATTTCCCGGCGCAGCTTTCCGAAGCGGGCGACGAGTTCGGTAATGAGTGGATATCTCCGAGCCAGGAGTATCCGGTGTATCTTTTCCCGGCCGCCGGATACAGCCGCCTGGGAGTCTGTCAGCACTTCCCGGATCCCCCGGTCGAAGAGCACGTCCTGGACCGGCAAACTGTCACGCACCGAAATTTCCTGCAACAGACGGAGGTAGCTGCGCAGGAGGTTGCCGCCGGGTTTGGCAGAACGCACCAGCACCAGGATGGCTCGCTGGCCTTCCCGGGGGAAAGCGGCCCACTGGAGCGCTTCCCGCAGGCCCGCGCCCTGTTCCGCGCACCAGCGGGCCACCGGCTCCTCCAGAGGCGCGAGCCTGCGCAGGTCGGCCAGAATTTTCCCGGACGGGCCGAAACCGAGTAGCGGAAGAAATACTTCCACCAGCTCCGGATCCCCCACCTGAAACTCCCGGGCAAGCCTGTCCACCAGGCGGGCCGCCTCCACCGCCGTGATCCGGCCGGCAACATCGCGGAGGCGGGCGCGCATGAGCGCCCGCTGGTCGGTATCGGCCGGGAAGACCAGGGCCGGCACTTCGACAATCCTCGCCCGGCGGGCCGCCGCCAGTCTGCCGAACCCGTCCACCACGCGAAAAACACCGCCGCAGTCTTCGGCCCACACCGGCTCGACCGTCCCGGCCAGGCCGATCTTCCGGGCCAGCTCATCCACTCCCCGGTCGCCCGGCCAGGAGACGGTATACCTGCGGTCGGAGATATCGATCGCGCCTGTCGGAAGATAGACGAGCTTCGCCTTACGGGTTATTTCGCGATCGACCATTTCATCTTATCCGGAAAAGTAACCGCCGGCCGACGTTTTCACCGCCGGCAGGTCGACTTACGCGTCTTTTTCCCCTGTCCCGGAGGCGCGAGTTAGCTGCGCAGCCGCGTAAGTCGTACTCCATGAGCACTTTTTGTGTTGACAAGAGCCTGCGCGATTTCTATTTTTTAAGTTTATAAATATTCGCCCCCGTCCGGGTCCGGTTTAAACTGTCCCGTCGGCGGCCCCGAAACGATCAGACAATCAGATACGGCACCCACCCGCATGGGAGTTTAATCAAATGTTCAGCAGCCTGAAATTCAAGATAATTTTGACTGTCGCCGTTATCATCGGTTCGCTTTACTACCTCTGGCCCACTTTCTACCTCAGCCGTATGTCGCCGGAAAAGCGGCGCACCATGCACCTTTCCGATCCCCAGGGGCTGCGTGAGCTCGAGGAACGCAGCATCAAGCTGGGACTCGACCTGCAGGGCGGCATGCACCTGGTGCTGGAGCTGGACAAGAGCCAAATGAGCATGTCCGCGGATGAGGAAAAGGACGCTATCGACCGGGCGCTCGAGATCATCCGCACGCGAGTGGACCAGTTCGGTGTCAGCGAGCCCCTGATCCAGAAAGCCGGCGATGAGAGGATTATCGTCGAGCTGGCCGGGGTTATCGATACGGCCCGGGCCAGGGCGCTGGTCGAACAGAGCGCTTACCTCGAATTCAAGCTTTGCAAGCCTCAGCAACAGTTCCTCGATATCCTTTCGCGGGTGGACGAACTGATCGGTGAGCAGAACCTTTATGTTGTGACTGAGAAGAAGGAAGGAAGCGGGGGTACGCCTTCGCTGGCCCCGGCCGATAGCGAGAAAAAGGAAAGTTTCGATCCGCTGAAGCTGTTCGGAGAAAACGAGGCGGCGGATTCGGCTGCCGCAGTAAAGGCCCCGGCGGACAGCGCGGCCAAAGACTCCGGCGCGGTTAAAGCCGCCGGGCAGGACACCAGCGGGCTGGAAGAGCTGCTGGGTACGTCCGGCGCAGCAGCTCAAAGTGAAAAGCGTCCGTTCGGCAAGCTCTTTTTCCAGGCACCCTGGGGCCAGGATACACGCCGTGAAAGTGAGCTCCTGGTGCCGGTGAATAACGTTCCGCTGGTGCGGGAATACCTCAATATGCCGCAAATAAAGCAGGCGGTAGAGCTGGCGGAAGTCGATAACACGGTGGATTACCTGCCTTACCGCAGCCAGGATGAGGGCGACGAGCCGGACACCCTGGAAGTGCTCTGGGGCGACGATGACACCGACTATATCGGCCAGGACGGCACCGCCTACAAACGTGTCTTTCTGATGAAGAAGCGACCGGAGATGACCGGCGGGTACCTGGCCAACGCCAGCGCCACCCTGGGCAGCGGATATGATCCCAAGGTGGCGAATAAGCCCCTGGTGTTGATGGAGATGACCGGCGAGGGCACCGACAGCTTCGCGACGATCTCCGAACGCTTCATTAATCGTGACCTGGCGATCGTGCTGGATAAAATCGTGAAGTTCGCCCCGCGCATCATCACCCGCATACCCTCCGGCCGGGCCCAGATCGAGGGGGTGCCCAGCATGGAGAAAGCCCGCGACCTGGCGATCGTGCTGCGGGCCGGCGCTCTCCCGGCGCCGCTGCAGATAGCCGAAAGCCGGACAATCGGGCCATCCCTGGGCGCCGATTCGATCCAGAGCGGCAAGCTTTCCGCGCTGATCGGCCTAAGCTTGGTTGTGTTGTTCATGCTGGTCTACTATAAGTTCGGCGGGCTGGTGGCGAACTTCGCACGGGTACTGGAGATGATAATTACGCTTGCCGTACTGGCCGGATTCAACGCCACCCTCACCCTGCCCGGGATCGCCGGGCTGATCCTCACGATCGGCATGGCAGTAGACGCCAACGTGCTGATTTTCGAGCGTATCCGCGAGGAGCTGAGAAGCGGCAAGACCCTGCGCGCGGCAATCGACGCCGGTTACGACCGGGCTTTCAGCGCGATCCTCGATGGCAACCTTACCACCTTCCTTGCCGCGATAGTGCTTTTCCAGTTCGGCACCGGTCCGATCAAGGGGTTCGCGGTCACGCTGAGTATTGGGCTGGCGACGAGCATGTTCACCGCGATTTACGTCACCCGGGTAATATTCGAACTCTGGACGCAGCGTAAGAGCGTCAAGTCGATTTCTCTTTGAACCAACCGAGACAAGAGCCGAGCAGCTCCGGAGAAAAAGCATGCTGGAATTAATCAAAAATCCCAACTTCGAGTTTATCGGAATCCGCAAGTACATGATCTCAGCTTCCCTGATCCTGATAGGACTCGGCATCTTGTCGATGATCCTGCGCGGAGGTCTCAAGTACGGGATCGACTTCACCGGCGGGGCGGCGGTCCAGCTCAAGTTCGAACAGGAAGTGAGCCCTGAACAATTGCGTGAAGCGCTCAGGGCCGCGGGAATGACCTCTTATGAAGTGACCCACTTCGGCGACCGCAACCACGTGTTGATCCGCCTTCAGCTCTCCGAGGGCGAGCAGGATTATTTAGGCGCGATCCAGAAACAGATCCAGCAGATATTACCCGGCAATCCCTACACAATCGAACAGAACGACCTGGTGGGGCCAAAAATCGGCACCGAACTGAGAGAAAAAGCTATGCTGGCGCTGTTGTTCTCCCTGATCGGCATGATTATCTACATATCGATCCGCTTCGAGGCGGAAAGTTTCCTGGGTGTACTGGTAACGGTGATATTCGGCATGCTGGTGCTGACAGTCAGTTCCCTCGACGTGGTACTGAGATCTGATTTCTGGACGATCGTGGTCATTTTGATTGCCTCGGTGGTGGTGGCTTTAATCTGTCTCAAGTTCAATTTCAAGTATGCGGTCGGGGGGATCGCCGCCCTGGTACATGACGTGCTGATCACTGTTTGTGTACTTTCGATCCTGGGCAAGGAGATTGACCTGACAATCGTGGCCGCGCTGTTGACCATCGTCGGCTTCTCAATCAACGACACGATCGTCATTTTCGACCGGATCAGGGAGGAGTACCCCAAGGAGCACAAGCGGATGCCGCTGGACCGGATCATCAACAAGTGTGTCAACATTACTCTATCCCGCACAATAATCACTTCGCTTACCGTACTTGTCGTTGTCATCGTGCTCCTGATTTTCGGCGGGGAAGTGATCCGGCCGTTCACCCTGGCGATGTTAATCGGCCTTATTTCCGGAACTTATTCCACGATTTATATCGCAACGCCGGTGTTGATTTTCTGGCAGGAAAGGTTCGGACGCGGAGATGAACTGACCACCAAGAAAGTTCCCGCCTGAGCGCCGTAACGCGAAGTCCAAGCCAGATCGAGGCCCGCCCGAAATTCGGGCGGGCCTTTTTGCCTGAAACAGAAACTTAGACAAATCAGGATTCGCAGCGGATGGGACCGGGCGGTGCCCGGGGAGAAAGCGAATTGCAGGTCTGGAGAAACAGAATCCCGGCATTAATCCTGGCGCTGGCGGTCGCGGGCTGTTCGAAGGAGGAACAGCGCAATGTCACCGACTTTATCCCGCACCTGGACGCCACGGTCATCGATTACCGGAGCGAGACATTCTTCGTTTCCGGGACAGTGCCGACCGGCCAGGACCTGTCGCCCGGCCAGGCCGGCAGCCATACATCGCGAATCGCGCCGGTGATCGTGGGTATCTCGCTGGGGGGCTATAACCTGGTCGAGATCAAGGACGCGAAGGTACGGCTCAAGCTGCAGCTTGCGGGCGTCGATTTCGACGGGGCGGCCAGCGTGCGGCTCTACATCGGCAACGGCGTGGACATCTATAACGACCCATCCGCTGTCAAAGCGCTGCAGAAGCTGGTCCTGCCCGCGATATTCGACATCACCACGGCCGATTCGAAGCTGAGGCAGATTTTCGCTCAGCGCGAGGTGGTTTTCGGCCTGGAGTTCACGACCGAGCCGACTAAGATCGCGAGCCACCAGATTTCCCTCCAGGGCCATATCGACCAGTTCGAGGCGGAGATTACCGGCGTGACCGGGATCTTCTGACCTCGCCTGTGTTTACGGTCATGACGAACCATATCCACGGAATCATTGTACGGGTAGGGGCGGCCCCCATAAGCGCTAAGTTGTTTTAATATTCATAGGCCGGATTATTTATGATAATTCGCAAGTGCTTATAAATGATGAAGTTCTATCTCATCTCGATGATTAGGCGATTTACACACCCCGCCCGCTTCGCGGGCACCCCTC
>JAZDIG010000463.1:0-5841 GCA_043805105.1 Candidatus Glassiibacteriota bacterium
GCAGTCGCTTCCCAAGCGTTCCCGCCCATTCAGTTGACCACCGGGTTGCCGTGCAGATTATTTCCCCGGCAGTGCCAGATTCTGTGATTCAGATTATGGGGATGGCTCGAATTCAGCTTCTGGTGCTGGGAAAAGTAGCGCATGGTGTAGCCGGTGCGCCGGGTGTCGCTGGTGTTGGCCCGGGCGCCGTGGATGATCCGGCAATCGTGAAGCGAGCAGTGGTTCGGCTCCAGCTCCAGGTAAACCGCCCGGCTTTCATCCACCCGGGGAATCTCCCGGGTGAAAATCCTGTCGGTGGGCACTTCCATCTGTTCGTACTGTGAAAAGCCGCCCTGGAGGTGGCTTCCCGGGACTACCCGCATGCAGCCGTTTTCCCGCGTGGCCGGGTCGATGGCGAGCCAGATGGTGACGATATTGTCGTAGCGGTCGAAGCGGCCCTCCCAGTAAGCCGAATCCTCGTGCCAGGGAGTTTTCTTGCCGGTCTGCGCGGTCTTCGAAATGAAATGGCTGGACCAGAGGCCGAAATCCGGGCCGAGGATACATTCGACAAGGTCCAGCACTCCCTCGTCCAGCAGGAATTCCAGCAGACGCGGCTCGGCGAAGTGCGGCACGTCCAGGTCGTCCGGCCCCCGCGCCTCCAGGAGCTCTTCGAAAATGACCTTCAGGCGCTGGAATTTTCCCGCCGGGAACAGCGGCTTGCCGAATATATAGTAGCCGTCCTGCCTGTACTGTAACACCTCCGCCCCGCTCAGTTTGGGCATGTACGCTCCTTGAGAACCGCAAAGTATTCCATAATAGAAGGCAAATCCCCCTCGATCCCCCTTTTTCAAAGGGGAAAGTGCGCCAATTGCGAGTCCGCCGCCCCACCCGGCGGTTATTGCTTTCCGGAATTATCATACCACTGATTCAGTGCGAAACGCCTGGTCCTCCTGTCCCCTCATCGTTATACGACGCCGCCAGAATCTCGCGGTAGCGGCTGCGGGCGGCGTCATAGGCCTGACCGGCCTCGGCCTGATCCTCCCGGCGGATACGCTGGCTTTTAGCTCTCCAGCAGACGTCCACGCCGGCCAGGCACCAGCGGGCGCTCCTGCGGCTGGCGCGGATCGGCTTGCCGTCCACCAGGACGAAGACCGGGTTGGAGTGCGATGAGGGGAAAATCCGCACGGCCACCCAGCTCGAACGGTCGATCCGGGTGTTGAAAGAGAGCGGCTGCACCCGGCCGTCGGCTTCGATCTCCCGGCTCTCGACCGGGTAGCCGTTGACTACGAGCTCCACCGGAACCCGGCGGCTGCCGCCGATACGGGCGCGTTCCAGGTGCCAGTAAGGTTTCTGGTCCAGCGGGCGGTCATGAAGCTCGGTATTCGGCTTTTCGTTGAGCCAGGCGGCGGCATTGACCGTCACCGTCACTTCCCCGGGGCGGGCCAGCTCGAGCTGGCTGATCGCTTGTCCGGGGCCTTTTTCACCCACCGGCACTCCGCCTACCGTGAATTCCAGCAGATGGCTCAGCCCGTCGCAAACGTAGGAGCGTCCGTCTTTCAGGCCGGCGACCCAGTTGTCGTATTCGAGCTTGCCTGCCGGCTGCTTGACGTAGACCCGGCCCAGGCCCACCCGGTCGCCGTAGATACAGGGGAAATCCGTCTCGCCGCTGATACGCGTGCGGAAGCCGCAGTTGAGCGTATGGTACCAGATGTTGAGCTCCCAGATCGCCGGCGTGTCCACCGTGGAGATGAAGTCCACGGCGTCGTGGACCACGTCCACGATGTACTCATTGGCCCCGATCCCATCGTAGGGCGGCATCTCGTAGGTCGGCAGCTTGTCGCCGGAGACTTTCAGGCCCCAGCCGCTGTGGCTGAAACCGGCGACCGCGCCCGGCTGCTCCTTGGCCCAGCGCAGCACCGGCAGGTCCCAGCTCGGCCACAGCTCGATCCGCTCCGCCCCGCGATAGTCGTCCTCGGAAAGGCGCAGGAGGGACAGGTGGCCGGCGTGGGAGGAGGGGAACCCGGACACCTCGACATCGTAGCGCATCACGTATTTATCGGTGGACAGCGCATTGACTTCGCCCTCGAAGAACTGTTTCTGGAAATACCAGCTCGGTCCCCAGGTCAGGACGCAGCCCACGCCGAGGTCCTCGCCCAGGATATGGCGCATCATGTCCCGCGGCAGAACACCCTCGGACGGGCTTTCATAGTGCGCGCAGCCGGCGGCGTGGATGTGGTGGTCGCCCGAGCGCCAGCCCAGCGCGGCGATGTCGATCCAGCGCTCCAGGTGGAAAGTCTCCTTGTGGCTCACCGCCTGGGGCACCGTGATCGTGCGGGAGAGGACTTTGTACTCCGGTCCCCGAGTGTACTCGACCGTGTACTTGCCGGGCGGCAGCAGAACCGATTCGCCGTCGCTCCGGTAAATCTGTTCGTGGAAGAAAAAGTCCGGGGCCAGTCGGCGGGCCGGATTGGGATAGACCCGGCCGAACTCGTCGCGGAAGACAAAATGGCCGGTGGTCGGTGAGCCATCGGCGTCCAGCACCTCGAGCACCACTTCCACGGCCGGCACGCAGTTAAAGAGGATCGGCGCCTGGTTGCGGAAACCGATATCCTGCGTGCCCTGGCCGACGTTGAAGCCGATCGTGGCCTCGCGCTTGCCCACGTCCCGGCTGTACAGGTGCACGATCCGGTACTCCAGCTCCAGGCCCGACAGCTCAGGCACGAACGGCGGCTTGACGTGCATCTCGATGTCCAAGAAGCGGTGGGGCACTTCGCTTTCCGGTACGGTCACTTTCGGCTCGGGGCTGCCTCCCGACTGGGTGTACAGCGGTTGCGCGTTGGGGCTTTCGACCGCCAGGGGCGCGGTCACTCCCGCCTGGTTGTGCACTTTCACCAGGAAGCTGCGCCAGCCCTGCTGAACCAGCTCCTTGGGCGCCGGGCCTTCCTGGACCTTGACCCGGCTCTCCGGGCTGATATCCACCTGGGCCAGGCAATACTTGTCCAGTACCTGCTGGATGGAAACTACGGCCTGCTCGTGATTGGCCGAGCTGAGCGAGCGTTCGAGCGACTCCCGGTCGGCGGCCGCCAGGGGCATGCCGATATAATCCAGGGTTTCGATCAGCCGCCGGGTAGCCGAGGCCAGGGGCTGGTATTCGACAGCGGTCACCGGGCTTAATTCGGCCGGCCGGGCCGCCGGAGCCAGCAGGAACAGGAAGCCGGCGAGTGCTGCGATTACAGGCCGGCGGATGAAGGACGATAACTCGGGCATTGCCACCTCCGCGGTTTCCTCGATGAAACCGACACGGGTTCGGGCCGATGGAGCGGGCCGGGTTCCTGCGAAAAAAACCTGAGACAGAAAGCCAGTCTTCCACAGGGCGATAATGAATATGCTAATAATTCTCAATATTTAAATGTTATCCAGGCAGGCGCCGCTGTCAAGGTGTGATTCCATACCGGGTTTATGACGCCGACAGAAAAACAGATTCCTTTCTCAAAAAATCAATGCAAATCCCCCTTTGGTCCCCCTTTTTCAAAGTGGGAGAGCCCGGCCCCGCCCGCAGCGAACACAAGGTTCGCCCCTACGGCTGGCTCGGACATCGGTTATGGGGCGGTTCGCGAACCGCCCCTGAGGGTTTCCGGCGGAAGTTCGAGCAGTGATTCGAAGGAGGCGCACCCGCAGGCATATCGCTCAAAGTTTCTGCAGCGCAAGGATCCAGCCGATAACCTGTTCCCGGACCTTGTCGAATTCCTCGGGCGTCCAGGGGCCGAAATCGCCGATCATCGTGTTTTCATCGATATCGCATTTACGGTGCAGTTCGTCCAGGAAAGCCGCGGCCTGGCCGGTTTCCTGCGGATGGCCGGCCGACCTGGCCTCGATCAGTTTTTCGAGCTGGTAAACGTAGCGCACGTCGTCTATGCCTTCCCGCACCGCTTCCCAGTTGGGAGTGGGCAGGGGGCCGCCGGGATGCGGGTAGGCCAGGTTCTCGTCCGAACCCGGGTGGTCGAGCTCCTCGTAGGGATGGCCCCGGGAGTTTTCCGCGGTGTTGAAGCCCCAGCTGTTCATCCCGTCCAGGTCCTGCCGCCAGGTGTAATAGCCGTAAATGTAGCGGCTGTATGCCGGGTTGAAGCTCTGGACCGCTTCATTGACGTACTGCCAGACCTTACGTTCCGCTTTCCGCTCTTTTTCCCCGGGTCCGAGGCGTTTCAGCAGGCCGCCGCCATCGTTCTGGATGTCGAGCAAATCTCCGCCGATATCGGTGCTGGCCAGGATGGTGGTGCCGGGAACTTTCTTGATCGCGGCGAACAGTTCCAGGGCGATCTCCTGGCGCCGGGCGATCCGCGGCTCGTCGATCGGCACGAAGTACAGCGGCAGCCCGCCCAGCTCGCGGTTCAGTTGCAGGGCGGTCTCCACCAGCGACCGGGCCCGCCGGGTGTGGACCCCGGAATCGTAGAGCAGGATGCTGCCGGGGTGCTGACTCTTGGCCGCCTGCAGGTAGTGGGCGAAGTACCAGTAAACCGGCCCGGTGAATCCCGCTTCCCTGGCCCCCCGGATCATGCCTTTCAAATGCTCGATTCGCGGGCTGCCGTCGCGGTTCCACTGGAAGAAATACGGCGAGGAGACGTCCACTGAATTCAGCCCGTGGTCGATGAAGTCCCGGAACACCGTCACCCCGTCCCGGTAAACTTTGCGCTTCTGTTCCGCGGTCAGGTCCTTGCTTTCCAGCTCGAAGAACTCGTAGGTCATGAACATGCTGTAAGTGATGTCGGGACGCGGCTCGAGCTTTATCGGCAGGATTTCGACCGACAGCGGGATATCGGTGGCCGGCTCCAGTTCCGGACGGATGGAGATGACTCCCTTGTAGGTGCCCGGGGCCAGGGAGCTGTCGGCGTGGAGCGTGAGCCAGAAGCGGGTGGTGCAGGAAATCGGGATAGTGGTACTGCCGCCGCGCTCCAGCATCCGGGGGACCAGCCGGTACTGGTTGGCCCGGCTGTGCATCTTGACCGGCCTGACCACGTAGGGTTGTATCTGGTCAGAACTGATACGCGAGCCGGCCGGTCCCCTCAGCTCGCTCACCGCTACCGTCACCTTCCCCAGGTCCCGCAGCGGGTATAGCGACAGGGTCAGCGGCTCGAAGTCGTTGCGGCCGGCCTCGAGCCTGACCGCTTCCAGCCGCTCCTGTGCGGCCGGGATAGTCCAGGGATAGACGTAGCGCTGCCAGTCCCTGCGGAAAACCACGTAGCCGCGCCGGATATCTTCCTGGTTCAGAGGCAGCGGCTGGTCTTGCTGGCGGACCGGTTCCATGACCGAGCTGGCCGGAGTGGGAATGTAGAACCGGCAGGAGAAGTTCTCGCCTTCCGTACCCCAGACCGGGATGTTGAATTCTTCGGGAGCCGGTTTTGTTTCGCCTTTGCCTAACTTGAGTACGATCGGGACTTCCGGCCCCAGCGCCGGGTCAGCGGCGTTCTTTTTCGCGTAAATTCTGATCCCCCTCCCCTGGGGATTGCTTTTCTCGCTGATCAGGAAGGTCAGCCGGTTTTCGCCGGCTTTGATGGAAACCTGCTCCAGGCGGCGAGGGTCGTCCACCCGCCAGACGACTATGCCGGGAATCTTATTGTCTCCCCCCGGCAGCTCGAACACGCCGACCTCAGCGCCGTTCAAACTGACCAGCACCTGGACCGGACTCCGGTCGTCGGCGGACATCCGGGCCGAAAGCTCGAATGTCCGGGGCTTGAAAGCCGAGGCGGATTCGAATCGGTAGGTCAATTCGCCGTAGCCGGCGCATTCCAGATGCGCATAGGGAGTGGTGAAATCCCAGAAATTGATCTCGCGGTTGTAAAAGAGCTTCAAATCTTTCCGGTCGAA
>JAZDIG010000464.1:0-2534 GCA_043805105.1 Candidatus Glassiibacteriota bacterium
ACCGGATAGTCAGCCGGCTGGCCGACCGGGTCTGGACCTCCTTCGAGGATTCCCACCGGCTGCTGCCCGGCGCGCGGGTCGAATTTACCGGATATCCGGTCAGACAGCAGATAGTGGCTCAAGACCAGGCCCGGGCCAGGATAGAGCTGGGCGTGCCGCCAAACTCCCGGGTGTTGTTGGTATTCGGCGGCTCCCAGGGCGCCAGAACGATCAACCGCGCTCTGGTCGAGGCCCTTCCCCGGCTGCTGGCCGATGAGCAGTTGGTGGTATTCCACGGCACCGGCGCCATGAAAACCCCCTCCTACGATGCAGTCGAGGACACGGCGCGGCTGGTCGCCTCCCTCGGCCTCGACCAAGGCCGGCTGAGCCGCTACCACCCCCGCGACTACATCACCGACATTCAGAAATACTACGCGGCTGCCGACCTGCTGGTCTGCCGGGCCGGCGCCGGCACCCTGAACGAGCTCTGCCGGCTGGGCAAGCCGGCGATAGTGATCCCCAAATCGAACCTGGTGGGAGAACACCAGGCGGTAAACGCCCAGGCGCTGGCCGGTGCCGGAGCCTGCGAGGTGGTATTCGAAAGGCCGGAAATTGTCGCCGGCAAACTGCAGGCGCGAGTGGACGGCGAGGGGCTGGCCGACCGGATAACCGGCCTGCTGCGGGACGGGGCCAGGCTGGCGGCCATGGCCGAGGCGGCCGGCCGCATGAGCGTCCCTCACGACCCCGACGTATTCGCCCGTTCGGTGCAGAGCGTCATCGAGGGCCGGCCCCTGCCGAAACCGAACGTCCCGGACGCGACCTCCACCTGGGGCAACCTGGAGGCGGTGAGACTGGCCGGCCTGCCGCCCCTGGCGATTCAGTCCGAGGCGGCGGAGATGTTCGCCGGCAAGAGCCGCGGCGAAATCGAGGGCCACCCGCACATCGCACTCTTGCGCTATTTTACCGACATCTTTCTGGTTCACCCGCGCTGGCAGATCCGCAACGTCGGAGTGAAGCTGGTGGGAACCACTCTCCACCTGGGCCGCCGCGGCCTGTTGATCGCCATGGCCGGCGAACGGAACCCGGCCCCGCTCTGGAAGCGGCCCTTTACCCGGCGCTTCCGGCAGGTGGGATTCATCCGTCGCAACGCCCTGGCCTCCCTGGCCGAGCTGGGTGAATGGGACGAGGCTCTGCGCGAGCTGCTGCTGGCCGCCCTGACCCTCGATCCTTACTACGAAGTCCGGGTGGAGGCCGCCCATGCGATAGTAGCCCTCAGAGGCAGGATCGGCGGCTGCGCCCGCCTGACCGAGGCCCTGTCGGCCAACCTCGCCCACCGCTCACTCGAAGTGCGCTGGAGCTGCCTGGAGGCGCTGGGCGCGGTTGTCCCCTCGGCCGACCGGCTGCCGGTGATCGACCGCTTCATCTACCATCACAACTGGAGAATCCGTCAGTCGCTGATTACCGCGGCCGAGTTGCTTATCGAACGCGGACTGGCCGGCCCGGACGACCCGTTGGTGAACCGGATCGAACATCTGATACCGACTTGTACCGACTTCACGCCCTCGTTTCCTCTCAAGCGCTCGCTGAACCGGATGAGCGAGCTGCGCAAAAAGGACCGAGCCGCGGGCGGCGCTGCCTGAAACCCGATAAAGACTGGGCGACCGATGATCTATTATCTCTGCAAATACCTGCTCGAGCCGCTGGAGGGCTTCGCCTGGACCAGGCTGGCCAGCTACGTTTCCTTCCGCTCGATAGTAGCCGCGATCACCGCTTTCTGCCTGATCCTGGTCTTCGGCCACCGGATGATCCGGACGCTTTACATCCGGGGGGCGCGGGACACGATCCATGACTACGGCTTTCTCGACCCGGCCAGCAAGCGCGGCACTCCCACCATGGGCGGGATTCTCATCGTGAGCGCGGTGCTGATTGCAACCCTGCTCTGGAGCGATCCGGCCAATCCTTTTGTCCATTGGGTGGTGGCGGCCATGCTCTGGTTCGGCGCTATCGGCTTCACCGATGACTATCTGAAAGTCCGGCACCAGGACAGCCGGCGAGGGTTGAGCCAGATGACCAAGCTGGGGCTGCAAACCCTGTTCGGCCTGGTGTTCATGCTTTTCTACCTCTCTGACACATTCAGCCCGCTGGCCGCCGAACGGATCAAGCTCCTGCAGGGAATCGAGACCGTCACTCCGGAGACTTACAAGTTCTGGCTCCAGGTTCCCTTCTACAAGCAACCGGTGGCGGACTTGTCCTGGTTCTACGTGCCTTTCGGGGTGTTCGTCATCCTGGCCATCTCCAACTCGGTGAATTTCGCCGATGGCCTGGACGGCCTGGCGATCGTTCCCGCCTCGCTCACGGCTGGGGTCTACGGCCTGTTCAGTTACGTTATCGGCAACCAGGTCCATTCGCGCACGCTGCTGTTTACCCACGTAGTGGGCAGCGGGGAGCTCTCGATCATCCTGGCCGCGCTGGTGGGGGCCGGGTTGGGTTTCCTCTGGTTCAACGCCTTCCCGGCGCAGGTGTTCATGGGCGACACCGGCTCGATGGCCCTGGGC
>JAZDIG010000465.1:0-2465 GCA_043805105.1 Candidatus Glassiibacteriota bacterium
CCCGGCCCGGCTATCACGAGCGGCACGCGGGCGGCCTGGTCGTACGGGCAGCTCTTGAACCACATCCCGTGTTCGCCCAGCATCTCGCCGTGGTCGGAAGTGAAAACCACCACCGTATTTTCGGCCCGGCCGGTCTTTTCCAGCTCGGCGAGGATTTGACCCACCCATTCGTCGAGCCGGCTGATCGACCCGTAGTAGGCCGCCCGCGCCCGCAGGATGTTGCCATCGGGGATAGGTGCGGCATCGAACCGGTTGTAATGGTTGACCGCCATCAGGCAAGGATGCAGCGCAGGCGGCCGGCCTCCCGGCATCTCCGGCAGGGAGATGTTGTCCAGGGGGTACATGTCGAAATAGCGGCGGGGGACTCGCCAGGGTGGGTGCGGGCTGGTCAGGCCCACGTACTCGAGCCAGGGCCGGCCGCCCAAGCCGGGGGTGTCATCCGCCAGGAAACGCAGGGTTTCCGCCACGCAGCGTTCGTCACCGTTCGGCTTCTGGTCGATGAAGCCCTCGATCTGGGCCCGCGAATCGAGGCGGGGGACGAGCGGATTGCGGAAGTAGGCGGTGATGTCCGGGTTCGTGTCGTGGCCGTGCCCGGTGTCCACCTCCAGCAGGCCGTAGTCCCGGCCGGCGACGAAATCGAGCTTGCCGGTGGCCCGGCAGAGGTAGCCGGACTGGGCGAGGCGGTTGGTCCAGCAGGGCGCCCGGCCATCGAAAGGAGCGGCGTTGTCGTAGGCCTCGACTTCGTGGGCGAAAAGGCCGGTGAACAACGAGGCGCGCGCCGGTACGCAGACCGGGCTGTTGCTGTAGCAGTTGGTGAAAACCGTGCCGCGGCGGGCCAGCCGGTCGAGGTTGGGAGTGTAGACCAGCGGGTGGCCGGCGAAGCCGGCGGTAGCAGCGTTGAACTGGTCGGTGCAGATGAAGAGGACGTTCGGACGGGCCTGACCGGCGCCGCAGCCAGAACCGGTAACCAGGGGCAGGGCCGCGGCGGCGGCCCCGGCGATGAAAAATTCCCTTCTCTTCATGCCGATTACCTCCGGGACCGGATGCAGCAGCCTGGCGGCCTGGGCCGGCTGCTGGTGCACGTTGTCCCTGAAGATGAATTTACTATCTGGAGCATGAAATAGTTTGCCTTCATTCAGATTCCGTGATGATCGAATCAGCGGTTATATAAGCCCTGAAGCCTCGAAATTTTCTTATTGGAGCGTGTAGCAGCTTCGCAATTTCCATCGTGGCCCACAGTATGATTCCGGTGGCAGGCAGGCCATTTCGAGGACTGGTTCGGGGAGATGTGCGGAGGAGTCCTCGAAGGCGACCTCAAGCGGAGCGGAGTACAAGGCTCGAGTGCCGGGAATAACCTTTGTTTCTTTCAGTTATGAAAGTGCCGGAGTTATGCGAAGCATAGCGGAGACGTACGCATTTTAATGCGTTTCAATGGTTTTGTTTCTTTTGCCACCAAAAGAAATTTGAAAATTATCTTTGTGTTTCGCTGCAAACTATAATATGCCCTGAGTAATAATATTAGACATTAGACCACTTTCTTCAGCCCGCGCAAAAAGCCGCTGTCGATCGCAGTGCCGAGTCCGGGGCCTTCGGGAACGCCGATCGCCCCGCCGGCCATCACCAGCGGCGGGTCGAACCAGCGGCCCGATTCCTCCACCGCACCCTTGTACTCCTGGTAGGGCCCGGTATTCGGAGTGCAGGAGCAGAAATGGAGCATGTCGGCGTAGCCCGTGCCTTCGCCGGAGAGGTGCGGGGTCACGGGCAAGCCGGCCACCTCGGCCATGCGCGCCACCCTTTTCGAGCGGATGAAGCCGCCGTAGTAATGGAGGTCCGGCTGGACCACCTGCAGGGCGCCGTTGGCGATCATCCATCTGAAACGCCGCTGGCTCGACTCCTGTTCGCCCCCGGCGACCGGTATGGCGAGCGAATCCGCCACCGCGCGGGTGTCTTCGAGGTGGTCGAACGGGCACGGCTCTTCGAAAAAGACAGCGTCGATCTCTTCCAGCATCCGGCCCACCTCGACCGCCCTGGGCGGGTCGTAGGAGCCATTGGCGTCGGCGTGGATCGCTATGTCGCGGCCCAAGGTCTTGCGCGCCAATGGAATCAAGGCCTCGGTGCGGCCGGGAAGCGAGTCGGCGTTGTTGCTCATCCTGCCCCCGACCTTGAACTTGACCGCTTTTACGCCGATTTCCGCCACCGCCTTGGCCAACAGCTCCACCTCCTGCTCGGGAGTCGTATCCCGGCGGCCGCTGGCGTAGTAGACCGGCACCCGGCGGCGGACTACCCCGCCCAGGAGCCCGCCCACCGGCTTGCCGGTGATTTTTCCCAGCAGGTCCAGGAGGCTGAATTCGATCCAGGCCACGCAGCACCAGAGGGCCGGGCTGCTGAGCTTGTAGTTGCTTTCGTGGACGTACACCCCGTCGATCAGCGCCTCCAGCTCTCTGGCGTCCCTGCCGATAAAGAAG
>JAZDIG010000466.1:0-3086 GCA_043805105.1 Candidatus Glassiibacteriota bacterium
AGGGAGTGAAGTGAATCGTTACTATACGGCTTCTCCTTTGGAGTATGTATTATTCGAGCGTCCTAAAACAGCCGGTGGCTGCTGGAATGAAGAAGTCCACTTTGCGCCACACAAGATCGTAGTCCGCCAGATTTGTGAAGAACCAACTGCAAGTATCTTACGAAAGCCGCTTGCGGTAACGGGCAATATCTTTACTGTCTGCGCCGACAGCCTCGAAACTGAACTGTACGTGCTTGGTATCCTCAACTCACGGCTTACTAATTTTTTTTGGCGAGTGATGTTTACTGATTTTAAGAGTTCCTTTCCGCAAGTGACAATATTCAGTCTCGCCCAAGTGCCCATACGTGTTCTTAATCTTTCTAACATCCCTGAGAATCAAAAACATGACAATATGGTGGCATTGGTAGAAACAATGTTGTCCTTGTACCAGCAGCTTGCCGCAGCGAAGTCCGAGGCGCAGAAGACCGTAATCCAGCGGCAGATTGCCGCCACCGACGCGGAAATCGACCGCCTGGTATATGACCTCTACGGCCTGTCCGCCGAGGAAATCGCGATAGTGGAAGGAACTACTGTCTGAGCGTTTACGGGCGCGGCATGCCGCGCCCCTACGCCAAATCCTGTCATCACACGGGCGGACACACCTGCTACGCGCCGATGAATCGGAGCTACGCAGGCTGAAGGGCCGCCCCTACAATAATCACCACGCGGGCGAACAACGCGACAAGGGGCGGGCACGGCATGCCGTGCCCCTACGCGGGGCGAGGGAAAATCATGTAAGGGCGGGTTTGAAACCCGCCCCCTACGCCAAATCCTGTCATCACACGGGCGGACACACCTGCTACGCCCCAATAAGAATCGGGGCTACGCAGGCTGAAGGTCCGCCCCTACGAAAAACAACCACGCGGATGAATAGGAAGTTCGTCCCTGCTACTTTGACCCGGAGTGGATTCGGCATTACACACCCCGGCCCGCTGAAATCGGGCCACCCCTCTTGTCAGAGGGGACTGCCCCGCCCAGCCCGGCCCCACGAGATACCGCCGGTCGCCCCTGCGATAAACAACCACGCGGGTGAACAACGGGACAAAGGGCGGGCACGGCATGCCGTGCCCCTACGGTCGCCCTGGCGGAGTGCCGCAAAACAGGGCCACGGGAAATTCTTTTAAGCTAAGGTTATACGGGAAAAGGTGCGGATGACCCGGGCTAATACTCCCCCTCTTCCCAGGCGGTATCGAAAGCGGCCAGGATGTTCTCCGGCGGCGTGCCATCCTGGATGTTGTGGATGGCGGAAAAGACGAAGCCGCCCCCCGGCTTGAAGATTTCCACCCGTTCGGCAGCCTGGGCCGCCACCTCGGCTGGAGTGCCGAACGCCAGGACCCGCTGGTTCTCCACTCCCCCGCCCCAGAAAGCGACCCGGCCGCCGTAAGTGTCTTTGAGGGTCCGGGGGTCCATATTAGCGGCGCTGGTCTGCACGGGGTTGATGATGTCCACGCCGATTTCGATCAGGTCGCCCAGGACCTCGAAGATCGACCCGCAGCAGTGCTGGAAGACCTTGAAATGCGGGTTCTTGCTTTTGATGTGGGCGATCCAGCGGCCGTAGTAAGGCAGGACCAGCGAACTCAGGAGCCCCGGCGGCAGGAAAGGGCCGGTCTGCATGCCGAAATCATCGCTGAACTTGACGATGTCCATCCGGTCGCCGACGGCCTGGTAGTAGAGGTCGAAGTTGCGGAACATACCCTCCAGGGCCTTTTCATACAGCTCGCGCACGTAGTTTTCCTCGGTCAGCAGAGTCACCAGCCAATCATCGAACCCGCCATCGCCGAAGCCGTAGAACAGCTCCACCTGCTTGACTTCGCCGATCACGGCGTAGTCCGAGTTTTCTCTCCAGAAACGGGCCTGTTCCTCGAGGAATCGCAGCTCATCCTCCGGCAGAACCGGCAGCTCCCAACTGTCCGGGTCGAGGTGGGCCGCGCCGGGGCCCTTGCCGAGCCGGTCGAAGTAGTAGCCGCCGGCCGGCATTTTCGCGGCCAGCCGGCCGGAGCCGTCCCGCAGGTAGAAGTTGCCTTCGGAGTCCTGTTCCGGGTCGAAGGCGGCGCTGACAGTCACCGGGGTGCCATCGGAGAGCTTCCAGGGCTTGCGTCCGGTATTGGGCAGGTCGAACACCACCCGCTTGAAAAAGATCGCCACCGCATCCGAATGCATTCTCAGGCGCAGGGTCTCCTCCACCGAGGCCAGCATCTGGCAGAGGTCGAAGACGAAGGTATCGGTTTCGAGGCCCAGGAGTTTTTTCAGCCGATGGTAAGCGCCGGCCATGATCCCGGTCTGGCGGGTGGCGCCGAAGTCGATGGGTACCCGGTCGGGTTCAGTGTGGCTGACGGCGGCCAGGACTCTTTCGCGCGAGGTCATCCGGCTACCCCCGTTTACGGCCGAAGCCGGTAATCACGGCGATAATCATCAGCGGGAAAAGGATGATGCAGTAGAAAATCCAGGGGGCCATCTGCACCCAGCTCAGTACCGGCACGAAACTGTAGCTGGCGGCCAGGTCGCGCTGGATCGCGACCGCGGCCACCATCGTGGCCGAATAGGGCAGAAGAAACGGGAAGGAACAGGAGATCGTATCGAGCAGGTTGGCCACCCGGTAGGGGTGGATCGAGAGTTTCTTGCGCAGCCGGTTCGCCAGGGGGCCGACTGTCACCATGGCGATCGTGTTGACCGGGACGAAAAAGTTTGCCAGGGAGATCAGGGCGACAATCGCCATCTCCGCTCCCCGGACGGTGTGGGCCACGGTGCGGCTGAGCCAGTCGAGGACGCGGTCGAGGAAGCCGGCGGCCTCCATGAGCCCATTGGCCGTGACCAGGAGCAGGGTCAGCACACTTATGGGCAACATCCCCAGCATCCCGCGCACCAGGCTGCCCGAGACCACGCCATTTTCGGAGATCGAGAAAAACCGCTCCAGCGGGAATACGCCGGTGAGCGGGCCGACCACCAGGGCCGCGGCTATGCCGATATTGAGGGCAGCCAGGAAATGGAAGCCGCTCACCGCGCAAACGAAGACGAGAAAGGCCGGGATCAGCATCGGCAGGGCGGCC
>JAZDIG010000467.1:0-6469 GCA_043805105.1 Candidatus Glassiibacteriota bacterium
CTCAAAGCCCTGCACGGCGGAGAACTCGAACTGACCCTGATGCTCCTGTTGCCCTGGATCGAGGTCACCCGGAGGGGGTTTCATTCGAATTTCCGCCGCCACCGGCAAGAGATCCGGGCGCTGAAAGAGGAGCTGGCCAAGGCGGAGATCGGTCTGGAGTGCACCAGGACCCTCTTCCCTTCGGCGTTCTTCAACATGCGCCTGGCCGGCCTGATCTGGTTCACCCTGGTATCCGTACCGATAGTGGCCTGGTGTATAATCAGGCGAAGAATTTCGCTGGTGCATTGCCGTTACTACTATGCGGCCTGGGCCGCCCTGGCCGCTTCCGGGCTTGCCGGCGGCCGGAGGAAAGTGATATTCGACGTGCGAACCCTGCTGCCGGAACAGGGGATCACCAACGGCGTCTGGAAGGCGGGCGGCTTCAACTACCGCCTGTGGAAGGCCCTGGAGCGCCGGTTGGTGCGTCGTGCCAGCCGGACGGTGTCGGTTTCTCCGGCCATGACCGCCCGGCTCGAAGCCGAATACCCGGGAACCCGGGTGGAAACCATCCCTAATTTCGTCGACCGGGAGCTGTTCCGTCCCGACCCGGAAGCGCGCGGCCGGCGCCGGCTGGAGCTGGGTCTGGAAAATAAAACTGTCCTGGTCTATTCCGGCACGCTGGGCGGGCGCTATCCGGCAGACCGGATGGCCGAATGCGCCGGAGTGTTTTTCCGTGTTTTCGGCCCGGAGAGCTTTTTTCTGGTGCTGACCAGCTCCGATGAAAAACGCACCGCGCCGCTGGCCGGCCGTCTCGAGCAACTGAAACTCGCGCGCGGACGCCATTGGCGCACCCTGAACTGCCCGCCGCGTGATGTTGCCGGTATCCTGAGCGCGGCCGACTGGTCGCTGCTGGTGCTGGGTGACTTTCTCACCAGCGAAACCTTTCTGCCGCTGAAGTTCGGCGAATACCTGGCGGCCGGCCTGCCGATACTGACTCATCCGGGGTGCACCGAGCTGGCCGGGCTGGTCCGGCGCTACGGAGTTGGCTCAGCCCTCGGCTCCGAAACCTCGGCCGACGATCTGGCCGGCCGGCGGGAAATAATGAGCCGGCGCTGTCTGGAGGTGGCGGCGGATGAATTCGATATCGAGGTCTGCGCCGGCCGGTACGCCCGGATTTACCAGGAATTGGCGGCGGACAAATGAAGGCGTTTTTCTTCACAGAGGGGACCCGGAGTTCTCCGGCCAGCCGGATCAGGGTCTATGAATACCTCGACCGCTACGGGAATGAATCGGGGCTCACTTATGCAGCCGCCAGCTTCACTTCCGATACGTACACCCGGGCGATAGTGGCCGGGCGCATAAGCGGCTCGATATGGAAGATTGCAGAGAAAATCTACCAGTTTGCCGCGATTCTGCGATTGACGCTCGGGGCCGCGACAGCCGACGTACTTTTCATCCAGCGCGTGCTGCTGCCGGTGTGGCTGCAGAAAATTACAGGAGTTTTGAACCGGAAGATCGTTTACGATTTCGACGATGCGGTCTACCTGGGGCCTGAAAGAGAAAAGCGGTTCCGGGAAATGTGCCGCAGCGCCGTCCTGGTACTGGCGGTGAGCCGGGCGGCGGCCGTTGAAGCTCTCGCCCGGGGCGCGTCGCCGGAAAAAGTGGCCGTGCTGCCCACGCCGGTGGACGTTTCGGCCTTCGCCGGCCGGAATTCGCGCCGGCAGGAGATTTTCACCGTGGGCTGGATCGGCTCGCCGGCCACGACTAAGTTTCTGGCCGGCCTGCTGCCGCAGCTGACGAGATTCGCCGGGAGCTGTCCCGAGGCCCGTTATCTCTTTATCGGCTCTTCCCGGTTCGATACCGGCGAATTGGCCGGCCGCGTGGAGTTCCTGGACTGGTCGCCGGAAAACCAGGCGGCGGGACTGGCGCGGCTGGACGTCGGGGTGATGCCGCTGCCGGACGATCCCTGGTGCCGGGGCAAGGGCGGCTACAAGCTGATCCAGTACATGGCGGCCGGGGCGGCCTGCCTAGCCGGGCCGGTGGGCGCCAACCTGGAGATCGTGGTCGAGGGGGAGACAGGCTTTTTTGCCCGTGAAGACAGTGAATGGGCCGTCCACCTCAGCCGCCTGGCCGCCGACCGCGAGCTCTGCCGCAGGCTGGGCGAAGCCGGCCGCGAGCGGGCGCAAAGACTCTACGATTACCGGGCCTTGGGCCCGGAATTTTTCCGGCTGCTCGAACGAGCGGGAGGCTGAGTTCGGATGAAACTGTCTATCATTATACCGGTGTTCAACGAACTGTCCACGATCAGGCAGGTGATCGACGAGGTCAACAGGGTGGCAGTGGACAAAGAAGTGATCGTGGTGGACGACGGCAGCACCGACGGCACGGCGGAAGAGGTCAGCCGGCTGGAGGATTCGGTGGCCAGGGTGTACCATTCGCCGGTCAATTTCGGCAAGGGCGCGGCGATCCGGGTCGGGCTGACCTACATCACCGGCGACGTGGTGGTGATCCAGGATGCCGACGGTGAGCTGAACCCGAATGAGTATCATCTGTTGTTGAGCCGGATCAAGGCGGGAGCGGACGTGGTCTACGGCTCGCGTTTTCTGACGCCCAACCCCAACATCTCCCGGATCAACCGGCTGGCCAACCGCTTCCTCACCATCCTGACCAACCTGCTCTACGGCTGCCGGCTTACCGACATGGAAACCGCCTATAAGATGTTCCGCACGGAGGTCGCCAGAAAGCTCAGGCTCAAGTGTATCGGTTTCGAGGTGGAGCCGGAACTGACCGCGCAATTCCTCAAGCTCGGCTACCGGATCGATGAGGTGCCGATCTCCTACCGGCCGCGGACCCAGGAAGAGGGCAAAAAAATCACCTGGCGCGATGGTGTGCGGGCCATTTACTACCTATTGTTCTACCGTTTCTTCCGCTGAACTGCTTCTTTGTGTTCGGGAGGTCGATCTTGTGCGGTATAGCCGGAATCGCCGACAGCCGGGGCCGGCCGGTCGAACCGGGCCTCCTGCGGGAAATGGCCGCCAGGCTCACGCACCGCGGGCCGGACGATGACGGATTTTTCCGCAACGGGGCCGCCGAGGGGACGCCGGACGGCGGGGCGAGCGTGGGGCTGGCCTTCCGCCGGCTCAGCATCATCGACGTGGCCGGCGGCCAACAGCCGATGACCAGCGAGGACGGCACCGTGAAGCTGGTGTTCAACGGCGAAATCTATAATTACCTCGACCTGCGCCGCCTCCTCGAAGAAAAGGGCCACCATTTCAGCACCCGCTCCGATGCGGAAACCATCGTCCATCTTTACGAAAGCTACGGGATTCGGGGAGCCTGCCAGCGTCTGCGGGGGATGTTCGCTTTCGCCCTCTGGGACGAAAAGGAGCGGAGCCTGGTGCTGGCCCGCGACCGGGTGGGAAAGAAGCCGCTGGTCTACCAGCTGGCGGACGGCCGGCTCGCTTTCGCCTCCGAGCTGGACTCCCTGCTGGCCGACAGCCGGATCGAGCGCCGGGTGGACTGGAACGCGGTCTACCATTACCTGACATACATGTGCGTGCCCGCTCCGCGCACCGCTTTCCAGGGCGTGAACAAGCTGCCGCCGGCCCATTACCTGGTTTACCGGGAGGGCCGGCTGGAAACCGGCCGCTACTGGGAGCTGCCGGCCGGTCCCAAGCTCGCGATCAGCCGGGAGGAAGCCGGCGAGGCGATCCGTGAAAAACTGCTCGAAGCAACCCGCATCCGGCTGATGAGCGAGGTGCCGCTGGGCGCTTTCCTCTCCGGCGGCATCGATTCCAGCGCGGTGGTGGCGGCCATGAGCCGTGCCGGCGGCGGCCGGGTGAAAACTTTCTCGATCGGTTTCAGGGAGGAGAAATTCAACGAGTTGCCGCACGCCAGGATTCTGGCCCGGGCTTACGGCACCGAGCACCAGGAGTTCGTGGTGGAACCCCGGGCGCTGGAAGTGCTGCCGACTCTGGTCAGGCGCTACGGCGAGCCCTATGCCGACAGCTCGGCTATACCTTCTTACTATTTGGCCCGCATGACTCGCCAGCATGTCACCGTGGCGCTCAACGGCGACGGCGGCGACGAGAATTTCACGGGATACCGGCGGCACTACGCCATGCGCACGGCCGACTTTTTCCACCGTCTTCCCCAGCCCCTGCGCCGTCTTGGCTGCGCCGCGCTCGGGGCGGCTGTTCCCAACGCCGCCGAACGCACCAGCCTGGCCGCCGGGCTGGCCCGTTTCGCCGAGGCGGCCGACCTGCCGCGGCCCGAGCGCTTTGCCCGCTGGATGGGCTTTTTCGGGGAAGAGGAAAAGCGCCGTCTGCTGAACCCCGACCTCCTTTCCCGGCTGGAAGAACCGGATTCGATACAGTATCTGCGGGAGCTGTTCGCTGGCTGCGAAGCCCTGGATGGGTCGGATGCCGCCTCCCGGGTCGATGCGCTGTTCTACCTGCCCAACGACCTGCTGGTCAAGATGGACATCGCCACCATGGCCAACTCGCTCGAGGCGCGCAGCCCGTTTCTGGACCACGAGCTGATGGAGCTGGCGGTTCGGCTGCCCGCCCGCTACAAGCTCCGCGGCAGACGGCTCAAGGACATTCTCAAGCAGGCGGTCGCCCCCTGGCTGCCGCCGGAGATACTCGCCAAGCCCAAATGGGGTTTCGCCGTGCCGATCGGCGGCTGGTTCCGCGGCGAGCTGAAGGAGCTGCTCTGCGACCACCTGCTTGGGGAACGTTTCAGCTCTCGCGGCTATTTCCAACCGGCTGAAGTCAGGCGGCTGGTCGAGGCCCATCTGGAAGGCCGGCGCGACCTGGGACACCACCTCTGGATTCTCCTGATGTTCGAATTGTGGCAGCGGGCCTTTTTCGACGGGGAGCGATGATCAGGGTTCTTTACATCAGCTACGACGGCCTGCTCGACCCGCTCGGCCGCTCCCAGATCGTGCCCTACCTGAGCCGGCTGGGCCGCCGGGGAACGAAAATCTGGGTAGTCAGCTTCGAAAAGCCGGTCAGGCTGGCCGCCGGAGCTGAAATAGACGAGGTCGAGCGGGAGCTGGCAGGCGGCGGAGTCCAGTGGAGGAGGCTGCGCTACCACAGGCGGCCGACTGTCCCGGCCACGCTCTGGGACATCGCCCGGGGCTCGATCCTCGGACTCGGGCTGGTCCTCGCCCGGCGGATAAAGATTATCCACGCCCGCAGCTACGTGGCCGCCGCCATGGCCCTCGTCCCGGCCGGCCTGCCGGGACGCCGGTTCGTCTTCGACATGCGGGGATTCTGGCCGGACGAGCGGGTGGAGGGGGGCGCCTGGCGCGCCGGCAGCCCGGTCTACCGGGTGTTCAAGAGGCTCGAGCGCCGTTTCCTGGCCCGCGCCGATGCGGTAATCTCGCTCACCCGGCGCGGCCTGGAAGTGCTGTCCAGCGAACTCCTGCCGGAGCGGGTGGTTCCGCCCCGTTTCGAGGTGATACCCACCTGCGCCGATCTCGATCTTTTCCGGCCCTCCGCCTCGCGTACGAGGGAAGAACGAGCTTTGCGGCTGATTTACCTGGGCAGCCTGGGAAGCTGGTACATGCTGGAGGAGATGCTGCGATTTTTCGCCGAGGTGCAGCGGCGGCTGCCGGCCAGCCGCTTCCGGCTGGTGACCGCCTCAGACCCGGCCGCGATAGGTGAGGCCGTGCGGCGGGAAGGAATCGCTCCGGAGGCAGCCGAAAGGATCAGCGCCGGCGCCCTGCCCCGCGAGCAGGTGCCCGGAGCCCTGACCGGGGCCGACTGTTCGGTTTTTTTCATCAGGCCCGTGCCCAGTAAGCGCGCCTCCTGCGCCACCAAGTTCGCCGAAAGTATCGCTTGCGGTGTGCCGGTGGTGATAAATTCGGGTATCGGCGACCATGACTGGCACGTGCGCCGCGACCGGCTCGGTATAGTGCTCGAATCCCTGGAGCCGGAGGCAGTGGCCGAGGGAGTCGACCGGTTGCTGGCGCTGCTGGAGGACCCCGGCCTGGCCGGCCGCTGCCGGGCGGCCGCCGAACGCGACTTCTCGCTGGCCGGGGCGGTCGACCGCTACCAGTCGGTCTACGAGGAGCTGGCGGGAGGGAAGGCCGGATGAAAAAGGTGCTGTTCATCGTGCCGTACCCTGCCGAGGGGGCGAGCAACCGTTTCCGGGTGCTGCAGTTTTTGCCGGGGCTGGAGCGCGAGGGCATCGCCGGCCGGGTGCGGCCATTCTACAACCGGCCGCTCTGGCGCGTGCTCTACCGCCGGGGCTGTTACTTCCGTAAGATTTTCTGGGGAATGTTCTGCGCGGCCAACCGTCTGCTTGACCTTTTCCGCAGCCTGACCTACGATATTGTATTCATCCACCGTGAATGTTTTCCGGTGGGGCCGGGCTGGTTCGAAAGAATCCTGACTCTGGCCGGCAGGAAATACATTTACGATTTCGACGATGCGATCTACCTGCCGAACGTGGCCCGGCCCAACCGGCTGTTCGGCCGGCTGAA
>JAZDIG010000468.1:0-2575 GCA_043805105.1 Candidatus Glassiibacteriota bacterium
CGAACTTGCCCTGGGCGAGGTCGATCTGCCCCAGCCTGAAAAAGGCCTCTTCGTTGTCCGGGTGCAGGATGCCGAGCTTTTCGTAGGCCGCCCGCGCCTCGTCCAGGTTCTCCAGCTCGATCTGGCAAAGGCCCATTCCAGCCAGCGCCTCGGTATTGGCCGTATCCACAGACAGCACCAACTGGTAGGCCTGGATGGCATTTGTGTACTGGGCATGCCGCCGGTACATCTTCGCATCTTTGAGCGCCCGAATTTCCGGCGGCGTACTGCAGGCAATCGCAGTCAGGGATAGAATCAGCAGAAATTTTCCGGCGGCGTCAACCAAGGCCGGGCTCCTCTCTCATTTACCGTTTTGACAGCCGAAGGCGGGGAGTTATTCAATTGCCGGGTCCGGCATACAGGGGGATTTTTTTCAGGCCGGTGGCGCGGATCGCATCCAGCAGCGGCTGGACGCCGAACCGGGCCGGATCGGTGACAGGCAGGCCGGTCGACTGGCCTGCCTTCCGGATTTCCTCCCGGGCGGAATCTTCATCCAGGCCGCGGGTGTTGAGCGACAGGGCGATCACGCGTGCAGGCTTGACCAGCCGCATCGCCTCCTCGTAGAGACGGACGTGGTCCGGCAGGGGCGGCATCGGCAGACGGACTATCTCGAGCTCGTGCTGTGTGACCCGGTGGCTGAGGATCATGGCGTCCGGCAGGCAGCCGTGCATCAGCGACAGGGTGACCCCGGAATACACCGGCTGAGCCAGCGCGCCCTGGCCCTCGACCAGGATCAGCTTCACGCCGTCCTCCCGTCCCGCCTCGACCACCAGTCTTTCCGCAGCGCCGGCGGTGAAATCGCTCAGCACGTGGTCCACCGCGATCCCCCAGCCTTCGATAGCGATCCCGGTCTGGCCGGTGGCGCAGAACCGCGCTTTGATTCCCTGCTTTTGCGCTCCCCTCGCCACTTCGATCGCCGTTGTCATCTTGCCGGTGTTACAGTCGGTGCCGACCGTGAGCACGACGAAGGCCGGCACCTGCTGGGCCAGGCAGGTACCGCAGTCAAGATTTTCCGGCTCGCGGCGCAGGTCGACTATCTTCGCCCCGTTGCGCCGGGCGGCTTCGGCCAGAAGGGGATCATCGGCCAGCATTTCGTGCAGCCCGTTGTGCACCTCCAGCCCGGCTTCGAGCGCCCGGGCCACCACCGAGCGCAATGAGCGGGGCAGTACGCCGCCCACGGTGGCGATCCCGATCAACAGCCGGTCCGGTTTATAGCACAGCGCCTCGTCCAGGCTGGCCACCACCGGAATTCCCCGGCCCAGACCGCTCACCTCGGCGCAATCCTTGCCCGCCTGCCGGCTGTCGATAACCGCCACCACCGATTCGGGAGTGAAACGCAGCACGCCGTAGGCGGTCTTACTGGTGCCGAAGTCATCGAAAGCGCCCTCGCAGAGCAGCACCGTTCTGGTTTTTTTCATCGGTCCACCTCGAAATCCACCTGGAATCGACAAGCGCCCAAAATAACAGCCGAAGGGTCTAATTACAACTATTAAGGCGCCTTCCGCCGCCTGGAAACGATTGATTTTTACCCGCTGGTCAGCTATATTTTATGATCGAGCCCAACAGTTGCAGTCCCCATAGTCCGGCAATATCAAATCGCTTGCGGCCGGGAAATAAAAAACGATAAAAATTCCGGAGGAAACATGTCTGGCCATTCCAAGTGGTCGACTATCAAACGTAAAAAGGGAAAAGAGGACGAGAAGCGGGGGAAGATTTTCACCAAGCTGATCAAGGAAATTTCGGTGGCCGCCCGCCACGGAGGCGGCGATCTGGATTCCAATCCCAGGCTCCGCGTCGCGGTCGATGCCGCTAAAGCGAACAACATGCCCAAAGAAAACATCGAGCGGGCGATCAAGAAAGGCACCGGCGAGCTCGAAGGCGTGAGCTACGAGGAGGCGGTTTACGAGGGCTACGGGCCGGGCGGCGTGGCGCTCTACGTCGAGGTGCTCACCGACAACCGCAACCGGACGGTCGGTGAAATCCGCCACATCCTCACCAGGCACGGCGGCAATATGGCCGAAGCCGGGTCGGTGGCCTGGATGTTCACTCCCAAGGGCCAGATTTACGTGGATGCTGAAAAGTACGACGAAGAGGCGGTTTTCCTGGAGGCGAGCGAGCTGGGCGCCGAGGACTTCACCAGCGAGGCGGGCCTGCACGTGATCACCACCGCGGTCGAGGCCCTGCACAACATCCGGGACGGGCTCCAGAAAAAAGGAATCGAGGCCCGGGAGATCGAGAAGGTGATGGTGCCCTCCAGCACGATCCGGCTCGATGAAAAGGAAGCGGAGAAAGTGCTGAGGCTGATGGAGGCGATCGAAGACAACGACGACGTGCAGCGGGTCAACTCCAACTTCGACATCAGCGACGAGGTGATGCATAAGCTCCAGGCCTCCTGAGGCCCGGCCAGCCGGCCGGACCACCACCATCCTCGGTATCGATCCGGGCGGCGCAGTGACCGGGTTCGGCGTGGTGTCGAGCCAGGCCTCCGCCAGCCGGATGGTAGCCTGCGGAGCGAGCCGGGCGGTCAGCGGGGAAA
>JAZDIG010000469.1:0-2737 GCA_043805105.1 Candidatus Glassiibacteriota bacterium
CCGCTGGGTATTGTTGATGATTCTCTCGCTCGAAACGGGAATCAGGTTCTGGATGTAGACCACGACCTTGTCCCAGAGACCGGTGCTGCTGGAGAGTATGTAGCCGGCGATGGCGAATATGATCAGGATCAGGGGAATGACACAGATGAGGAGGTTGAAGGCGATTCCCGAGGCGAGAAAGAGGATGTCGTCCCGGATGAACTTGTTCCAGAGCTTTATCAGGTAATCCAAGATCGAATGCATAAAGTTGCCCGGTTCGCGGGTAATGTTGTAACTTGTCGGGTCGGGGTTAATTTAGAACCTGCGGCAGGGGAAGTCAATCGAGGTGAGAATCGCCTGTGTCAGCGCCTTTAGGACCGAATGCGCGTGGCTCCTGGGCCGGCTGCAGAATGCCGGGAAGCTTGAGGTTCCCGGCGTGAAAGCCTGGCAGGGGAGCCTGTCGGGCCATCAGGTCCAAGTGGTGGTCTGCGGTATCGGACCGGCCCGGGCGAAAGAGTCGCTGGAGAGCTTCCGCCTGTATTGCCGGGCCGAACGGGCTTATCATCTGGGAGTCTGCGGCGCACTGGACGACGGCCTCCCGCTGTATACCGTGGTCGTGGCGGACTCTGTGTGCGCCGCCTACCGGCCGGATGCCCGGCCGATCGAGCTGGAAGTTCCGGATACAGCGAGTTTCAGTCTCGAGGAAGTGTTGCTGCAGCGGAGCAGAATCGTCACGCACCGGCTGCCGGTCTTTTCCGCCAGGGTGAAAGACAGACTGTACCGACGCTTCGGCGCCGGCTGCGTGGACATGGAGAGCTGGGAAGTGGCGGCTTTCTTTGGGGAATTGCAGGTGCCGCTGACCGTAGTCAAGGCGGTGAGCGACCGGGCCGGTGAAAGATCGGCTGACGGCTTTACGCCCAGAGCCCGCAAGGCCTCCCGCCTGGCCGGCCGGACGGTCTGTGAGCTGATCCGGGCTTTTTAGCCGGCCGGCAGAAGCCTTACTTGCGGCGGATACCGGCAGTGGTTAAGTTGTCGGATGAGAAATAAATTACATTACGGCCATCCGGCGAGGCGGAAATGATCGAGCGCGTGGAAAAGACATTTGCCAAGGGCGAAGTGATAATCAAGGAGGGGCACGCCGGGAGCACCTTCTACGTCATAATCAGCGGAATGGTGGAGATCGTCAAGCGCAAGGGCCGGAACGAAGTGCTTCTCACCGTGCTGGGCCCCAACGAGTTTTTCGGCGAAATGAGCCTGATCGATCCCCAGTCGGACAAGCGCAGCGCCACGGTCAGGGCCCTGGAGCAAACCCGGGTGGCGATCATGAGCCGGGAGGCGTTCGAGCAGTACCTGGGCAGCCTGTCGCCCGGGGTGCGTAACCTCCTGCGCCGGCTCTCCCAGCGCTTGAGACAAACGAGCGAAAAGGTGGACGAACGGGAAAATTTCCGCCAGAAAGTCGGCGAAGATCAGACTATCGATTACACCTTGACTCTGGATGAACTGGAAAAAGCCCGCGAACACTCTGTCGACGTCAAATTCCTGAACAAAAAGTTCCGTAAAGGTCAGCTCATCCTCCGCGAGGGCGAGACCGGCCAGTGCGGTTTCATCGTCAAGAAGGGCAAGCTCGAGGTTTCCCGCCGCGTCGAGAGCCAGAAAGTGGTGCTCAATACCCTCGAAGAACACGACATCCTGGGCGAAAGCGCCATGTTCGACAACACTACCCGCCTGGCCACGGTGACCGCTCTCACCGATGGCGAGCTGATGGTGTTCGGCAAGCGGGACATGCTGAGCATGGCGCGCCAGAGTCCTCTCGAATTGTTCATGATCATGGACGCGATGACGGGCAAGCTCGACCGGACCAACGATAAATACTGCGAAGCCCTTATCAGGCTCGGTAAGCTGGAAAAAGAAATCGAGAGCCTGGAACGGGAAAACGATCTGCTCAAGGGTAATCTGGACTCCTTGAACAAGAAGAACGAGCAGCTGGCTGAAGAGCTCAAAAACGCATCTGCCCCTCCTGCGGACGGCCGGCAGGAAAATCAGCCCACCGGTTAACCTGTAGTCTGATACATATGAACGCACTGGTCCTTGCCGCCGGTCTCGGTACCCGCCTCCTCCCGCTCACCGACCGCAAATCCAAGGTCGCACTTTCGCTGGCCGGAATCCCGGTAATCGTCCGGGTCGTCCGGATGCTTCGCCGGCATGGGGTGGACCGGATCGTGGTCAATCTCCATCATGCGCCGGCAACGGTAAAGGCTGCGCTGGCCGAAGCCGGCGAGGAAGTCGCCTATTCGCCGGAACCGGAAATCCTCGGCACCGGCGGCGCGCTCCGGGGCGCGCGGGAGCACCTGGCCGGGAGTTCTTTCCTGCTGGTCAACGGCGACTGCTATCATGAGGACCCGGACCTCGAGGGGGCAGTCGAGTTCCACCGGCGCAAAGGGGCAATGGCCACCATGCTGCTTCTGGACATGCCGGGCGGCGAAGCCTACCGGCCGGTGGAACTGGATAACCAATCCCGCATCCTCAGGGTCGCCGGTAAACCACAATCGTCATCCATGAAAGAAGCCGCGAGCCTGCATTTCCCCGGAATCCACATATTCGAGCCGGAGGTGCTGGACCTGGTCCGGCCGGGTTTTTCAGACGTGAACGGTACGCTCTATCCACGGCTTATCGAATCCGGTCTGCCTGTATTCGGCTACCACACGGACTTCCGCTGGTTTGATCTCGGCACGCCGGCCAGGTTTCTGGAGGCCGCCTG
>JAZDIG010000470.1:0-2674 GCA_043805105.1 Candidatus Glassiibacteriota bacterium
GTCCGCTCGCTGGTTTCCACCAGCTGCCAGCACTCGTCCACACTGATCGCGGCCGGCACTTCCACCCCGGCCCAGACCCCGGCTTCCATGGCCGCCACCATCATCGGGGCGTGCCACTCCCGAGGAGTGGCGCAGATCACCGCATCCAGGTCATGACGCTCCTCGAACATCCGGCGGTAGTCCTCGGGGCCCCGGGAATAGCCGGCCGGCGTCGGGTATCCGCGCCGCTCCACCAGGCGCTGGGCCCGGCCGAGGTGGCTTTCGTCGATGTCGCAGATCGCCGGAATCTCCACCCCGTCGATCATCAGGGCGAAACGCAAAAGCACCGTGCCTCTCCCCCCCACGCCGATAAAGCCGAGCCGCAGGGGCTTGGCCTGGCCGCCGGTCTGGCCCAGGCCCAAAGATGGCAGAACTGCCAGCGCAGCCGCGGTCGCGGCGGACCGCTTAAGAAAGTCTCTTCTGTCCACTCCGTCCGGTTTCATGGTCACCTCTGTCTGTTCGTTCAGTTTTCGCTGCAGCTCACCTCGATCCGGGTGAAACAGGCGAGAGCCGAATCCATCCCGTCGAGGTTTTCGAGGATTTCGCCGGTGTAAATGTACTGGTCGGTGCGGCCAAACGGCCTGGGCACTACAGAATTGCCCGGCTCGGCCACGATCCGGCCCGCATAGACCAACGACGGCTGGCCGTTGCCGTGGTAGTCCAGCCGCAGGTCCGGGCTTTCGAGCTGGAAGGCGGCGTTGAAATCACCGGCCACGTTAACTTCGATCCAGATGCGGTATTCCTTGCCCCGGGCCGCCCTGGTCCGGGTTTCCACCACCGAATCCGTGCTGGTGGCGGAAGTCATGGCTTCGGGGAGAGGGTCGCGCGGCGTGGGAAACTCCTCCTTGCCGAACTCCTTGCGGTAGGCGGCGATCCAGGCCGGCAGCGATACCTGGCATTCAACCTTGCCGTAAAAGTCGCCGGCCGCGGTGCGGTAGGTGACGTAGACCGTGCGCAGAACGCCGGTTTCGACCTCTTCCAGCCAGATCGCCACCTGCGGCGGCTCCCCGTAGTCGCTCTCCTCGTAGACCGCCGCATCCTGGACGAAAGTGAACTTGAGAGTAACGTTGTCGTCCGCACCGCGGACACGGTAACTTGCTGTCATCAACAACAATACCGATATAGCCGTGACCAGCTTGCGCATGAATGGTGGCCTTTCCAGTTCGGTGAGAGGTAGATAGTGAATAGCCTTTTTCTCCCCCTTTGACAAAGGGGGATTCAGGGGGATTTGCCCGGCCTGCGGGCGAACACGGGGGTTCGCCCCTACACGGCTTTTTTCATTTCAGCCGCGGGTTGACCGCCGGGCCTGGAATCCTTCCCCGCTTGGCGATCGGCCTGCCGTCGATCATCTTGAGGTCCATTGTCATGTCTATCGGCCTGGCATCCGAAATGTAACTGCCCACCCCGAAAGCATCCGCACCGGCGGCTGCCAGCGGCGGGATTTTCTCCGGAGTTATTCCGCCGGAGACGATGATTTTCACCTCTTCAGCTCCGGCCTGGTCCAGCCTGGCCCGCACCTCGCGGACCAGGGCCGGGGTCACTCCCCCCCGTTCGCCGGGGGTATCGAGACGGATGGCGTGGAGCTTGTCGCCCAGCTCCCCGGCCAGCCTCACCGCCTCCCAGGCCTCGTCCATGAACGTATCCACCAGGCTCACCAATGGCCCGGCCGCGGACAGGTGTTCGAGGTAGAGCCGGCTGGCTTTCAGCGTATCGCCCACGATCAGTATCAGCGAATGGGGGATAGTTCCCGAGGGCTGGGTGCCGGACAGCCGCGCTCCCAGGATGTTGCTGGCGCTCTGGCAGCCGGCGATCAGCGCCGCCCGCTCCATCACCGGGGCCGCAGCCGGGTGCAGGTGGCGCGAGGCGAAACAGGCCACCGGCGCACTGCCGGCCGCCTCCACGCAGGCCGCGGCTGCGGAGGCCCAGCCCGAGCTGCTGGAGATAATGCCCAGGAGCGCAGTCTCCTGCAGGCAGAACTCCCCATAGGGCCCCTCGATCTGCATCACCGTCTCGCCCAGGCTCATCCTTTCGCCGTCCCGCAGCGAACGCATCTTTACCCGGGCTCCGGCCAAGAGCCGCCTGACCTCCTCCGCCCCGACGAACACTCCCGCGGCTGAACTGTGTACATCGGCCACCACCGGGGTCCCGTCCAGCCCCTCGGCCCTCAGCAATTGCAGGCTTTTCAGAAAGTAGACATCGGTGACGTGGCCGGCGAAAATCTCCTCCTGGGTGGCGCAGAAAAGCCGGCGGCCGTCATCGACGCTCACCCGGGAGATATCGTCCAGGCTGGTGAGGCTTTTACGTTTTTCCATCTGCACCGCGCCCTTTCGGGTAAGAACTGGAATCCCATAGACTTCCGGAAACTGGAAGCGTGTTGGCAAAAAGCCCTTATATTGTATAAAGGAAAACCATAAAAACGCTGCGCTGTGAATCTGTGTAACCTTTTATAATATAGTGTGTTACCGTAAGGGCGAGTTTCAAACCCGCCCCTACAAGTCATGTTCTTCCTATTTGGGCAGGATTACTTCGACACGTTTCTAATTCGTCCCGGTTTAACCGCCTATTGTAAATTGCCGGATTGATTTATAGAATAATATAGTGATCCGGGACAGTCGAGGGAACTATTGAATCGACC
>JAZDIG010000471.1:0-3709 GCA_043805105.1 Candidatus Glassiibacteriota bacterium
CGGTCATTGCACACCACCACTCACCGCCGGAATCCCGACGTCGTGGCTCATGCAATGACCGTGCCGGCCCGCCCGGACTCCGCGGCTTTTCATAACCGCCAGCGGTGGGGAAAGCCACCGAGGGAAGGCCGCCGCCGGCACTCTTTTTGCGCACTCGGAACCCTAAGTGAATCCTTACCGGCGGAAGATGGCAAAAAAAGTGCCGGCGGCGTCTGCTCGCTTTCCCTCGACAGCCCACCTGAACCGGCCAAACTTCGGCACCTCACCACCGCCCAAACCAAAAGGGCGACCCCGTACCGGGTACGGGGTCGCCCACGTTGCGGCAGGCTCAGTCTTGTGCCGTGCCTTTCTTGTAGAACGGCGGCTTGACCACCGTCACCGGCACCCGGCGGCCGCGCAGCTCCATTTCAAGCCGGGTGCCGGGCTCATCCAGGCGCGCCGGCAGAAACGCCGTGCCGATCCCCACTCCCACGCTCGGAGCCGGCCCTCCGCTCGCCAGCACCGCCACTTCTATTCCGCCCTCGAACAGCTTGTAACCCGCGCGCGGAATCTCCTTCAGGGAGGAGGTCTTTACTCCGCGCAGTCGCCTGGAGCATCCCCGCTCTTTCTGCATGACCAGGGCCGGCTTACCAATAAAGTCCGGCTTGCCGAGGTCCACCACCCAGCCCAGGCCGGCTTCCAGCGGCGTGTGGTCGGCGTCCAGCTCGTGGCCGTAGAGCGCATAGCCCATTTCCAGGCGCAGGGTGTCGCGGGCTCCCAGTCCGCAAGGCTTGGCGCCCAGGGCCGTCAGCTTGTCCCACAAAGCGCAGGCCCCGGCGGTCCGGATAAAAATTTCGTAGCCCAGCTCGCCGGTATAGCCGGTGCGGCTGACCACGGTCGGTTCACCCAGTATGGTAAAGACGTCCAGATGGTAGTACTCCAGGCTGTCGAGCTTACGGCCGCCGGAATCCACCGCCTGTTTCATGATCCGGCGGGCCTGCGGGCCCTGCAGGGCCAGCAGGGCATACTCCGACGACTCATCCGTCAGCCCGGCCTCCGCCCCCAGCCGTTCAATGGTCGCCGTTAGGTGGTTGTAGTCCTTGTCCAGGTTGGCGGCATTGACCACTACGATGAACTCCTCGCCCAGGCGGCCCACCAGCAGGTCGTCGATCGCGCCGCCGTGTTCGTGGAGCATGACCGTGTAGAGAAACCTGCCGTCCGTCAGAGAGCTCACCCGGCCGGTGGTGGCCCGGTCCAGCAGCCCGGCCGCTCCGGGTCCGGTGGCGCGGAAACGGCCCATGTGGGAGACATCGAACAGCCCGGCGGCGGTGCGCACCGCGTTGTGCTCCTCGAGAATGCCGCCGTAGCTGACCGGCATCTCCCAGCCGGCGAATGGCACGATCCTGGCCCCGGCCGCGACATGTTTTCCGTACAGCGGGGTTCTTTTCAGACCGTTCATACCATCTCGGTCCGGGTCAGATTTCTGGCGTTTTCGCGGGCCAGGAGCTTGAGGATTATCGCCTTCTGGGCGTGAAGCCGGTTTTCCGCCTGGATGAACACCCTGGAGTGCGGTCCGTCCATCACCTCGTCCGTGATCTCCTCCCCGCGGTGGGCGGGCAGGCAATGCAGTACGCAGTGGTCCGGGGCGGCGTGGGCGAGCAGGGCGCCGTTGACCTGGTAATCTCGGAAAATCCGCTTGCGTTCTTCGCTCTCTTCTTCCTGTCCCATGCTGGCCCAGACGTCGGTGTAGACGAAGTCCGCTCCCTTCACCGCCTCGACCGGGTCATTGAACAGGCTGAACTTGGCGCCGCTGGCGCGATTCAGTTTTCTGGCCTGGCGGACGAATTTCTCCTTCGGCTCGTAACCGGCCGGCGTTCCCACCGCCAGTTTCACTCCCAGGGAGGCGCAGATCAACATCAGCGAGTGGCAGACGTTGTTGCCGTCGCCCACGTAGGCCAGCTCCACGCGCGGAAATTTTCGCGGCGAAAGCTCGCGGATGGTGAGAAGATCGGCGACCGCCTGACAGGGATGTTCCACGTCGCAGAGAGCGTTGATCACCGGTACTTCCATGTTCTTGGCCAGAGCGCGCACGGTTTCGTTGCGATAGACCCGGGCGGCGACCACGTCCACCCAGCGTTCGAGGTTACGGGCCACGTCCGGCACGCTCTCGCGCTCGCCGAGCTGGATGCCCAGAGACTGCAGCTCAAGGGCGTGACCCCCCAGCTCGACCATCGCCAGCTCGAAAGTCACCCTGGTGCGCAGGCTCGGCTTTTCGAAGATCATCGCCATCGAACGGCCCACCAGCGGCCGGACGTCCTTGGCAGTCTTGCGGATTTTCTTGAGGTGTACCGCCAGGTCCAGCATCTGCTTCAGCTCTTCGGGAGAAAAATCTGCTACGGAAATGAAGTCGCGTTTCATCGTCGGAATCCCCGTTAGCGCCTGAAATTTGCCGAACGGACAAGGGTCTCAGAGAATATACTTGCGCAGGTCTTCGTCCTCGACCAGCTTCTGGAGCTTATCGTCTACAAACTGCTTGGTAATTCTGATTTCTTTCTCTCCTGACTCGGGCAGATTGAAAAGCACGTCCTCCATCAGGGCGAACATAACAGTGTGCAGCCGGCGGGCGCCGATATTTTCGAGTTTCTGGTTCAGCAAGAAGGCCATCCGCGCCAGCTCCCGCACCGCCTCCAGGTCGAACTCGGCCGTCACCCCTTCGGTCCGCACCAATTCCGCGTACTGGCGCACCAGGGCATTTTTCGGTTCGGTGAGGATCCGGTAGAAATCCTCCTCGTTGAGCCGGTCCAGTTCCACTCTGATCGGGAAGCGTCCCTGCAGCTCGGGGATCAGGTCGGTGGGCTTGGTCTGATGGAAGGCGCCGGCGGCGATGAACAGGATGTGGTCGGTGCGCACCAGGCCGTACTTGGTGGGCACGTTCGAGCCCTCGACGATCGGCAGCAGGTCGCGCTGCACGCCCTCGCGCGAAATGTCCGGGCCGGTCTTGGAAGGCGGCCCGGCAATCTTGTCGATCTCGTCGATAAAAACGATGCCGGAATCTTCCATCCGGTCGATCGCCTCGCTGATTACGTCCTCCATGTCCAGCATCTTCTGGATTTCTTCGCCGGTGAGAATCCGGCGCGCCTCGGCCACCGTCACTTCCCGCTTCTTCTTTTTGCGGGGAATCATCTCTTCGAGCATTTCGGAGACGTTGAAATCCATCTCCTCCATACCGGGCGCGTTGAAGAATTCGACGATGGGCGTTCCCCGGCCGCTGAACTCGATTTCCACCTTGCGGCTGTCGAGCTCTCCGGTGCGGAGTTTCTCGTGGAGCTTTTCCCTGATCCGCCCCCGCCGGGACACTGCCTCCTGCTCCGTCTCCGCCTCGTCTTCAGTCTTTGCTTTCGATTCGTCTACCTTCTCCACCACCGCCTCGAACACCGGCACTCCCTTCGGCGATTCATCGGCGGCGATGCGGAGAGTGTGCTTGCGTTCGGCAAGGGGAGGCAGGAGCAGGTCGAGAATGCGCTGTTCGGCCATTTCGGCGGCCTTCTCCTCCACCTCTTCCTCGCGTTCGCCGCGCACCATCGAAACACTCAGCTCCACCAGCTCGCGGATGATCGACTCCACGTCCCGGCCGACGTAACCCACCTCGGTGAACTTGCTGGCCTCGACCTTGATGAATGGCGCTCCGGCTAGCCGGGCCAGCCGCTTGGCGATTTCAGTCTTGCCCACG
>JAZDIG010000472.1:0-6088 GCA_043805105.1 Candidatus Glassiibacteriota bacterium
GGGCGGGGTGTGTAAATCGCCTAATCATCGAGATGAGATAGAACTTCATCATTTATAAGCACTTGCGAATTATCATAAATAATCCGGCCTATGAATATTAAAACAACTTAGCGCTTATGGGGCGCACCCCTGTGTGCGCCCGGAGTTCTGCTAAGAAAAAGAAACCCTATCATCTTTCAAAAATGTACAAAACTGTATTATATTATAATTGTCAAGCCCGGTATTCGTTCAATCTGGCGGTTCATTGCCATAACACATTGCAACAGAAGGAGACGACTCAAATGAAGAAGAACGAACTGATCACCGTGCCGTTTCTGAAGGACGGCGCCTGGAAGTCCGAGGAACGGTCCTTCGCCAAAGTCCTCGAGTGTTTCAAGAAAGACATCGACCTGCTCCCCCGTCAGGTCAAGGAGATGAAAAAAGCCGACAACGAGAAGTGGGGCACGCTCTTTGAAGAGCTGGCGAAGTATGCCGAATCTAACCCCGAGTTCGCCAAGGTAGTCCGGGTCGTAGAGAAGAAAGGTCAGCGCGGGTTGTCGGTCGGCGAGCCCAATTGGTTCTGGATCCCGATATTCCTCTCCTTTGTTGCCGGGTATGCACTTGGTTCGTGTGCCCAATCCTGTGGAAGCAAGAAATAGAGTTCTGTCGCAATGGCACTGCAGCCGGAAATGCATATAGCCGGCCGGGCCACTCCCGAAGTCATTTCATAATGCCGGGAGCAGCATAGGTTTTTTCGTGCAAGTGGATTGACTCCCGTATTGGCGTACCAGCGTGTGCGCTCACCAGATCGAAGCAGGGATATCGTAAACTCTTTGGACAAACTGTAATTGGGATACGATGAGCTTTATACAGAAACCATATGGGCAACTGAAATGGCGTACGGATGTTCATAATCCATTGCATAAAAAAGGCTTGGAAAGAGTAGTACATTGTGTGTTTTCTGGAAAGAACCCCAAAATCGGGATTATCTGGAAACCGTATAAAGTAGAAGTCAGGCCGATGACGGAAACCCGAGGGTAAAAATAAGGAGACTCAGCCATGGCAAGGACTACCCACAGCGGATTCATGATTCAAAGCCTGTTTGGCAACAAGATGAATTTTGAGATTGTTTTACCTGATATACTCGGCAACGGCCTGGTTCACTGTTGGCGGGACAACGATGGAGGGCGGGAATGGATCGGCCCAAGCCGTTTCGCGCAGGGTATACGAGTAGATGGTGTTCCCTGTCTAATCCAGAGCACATTCGATGATCCCGGCAACCTCGAAGTGGTGGCGCGGGTCGGTGCTCGGCTGGCCCACTTCTGGCGTCACTCCGGCACGTTGCTGTGGAGCGGTCCCACCTACTTCGCCACCTCGTGCGCTCAGAGTCCAGCCTTCATCCAGAGCCGATTCGGCAATCGCGGCAACTTCGAAGTGGTGGTGCCGCTGAGTCCGAAAGGTGTGGCTCACTACTGGCGGAAGAACGACCAGCCAGGTGCGTCCTGGCAGTTTTCGACCAAATTCGCAACAAACCTGACCGTCGATGCAGTCTCCCTGATTCAGAGCAACTATGGCACGCCAGGAAACCTGGAGGTAGTGCTCCGGGCCGGAGACAAGCTGTACCACTTCTATCGCGACGCCGGCGGGTGGAAAGCCGGCGCCCAGTTTTTCAGCGGCGCCGCCGGCAAACCCTGTTTCATCCAAAGCCGGTACGGCACGCAGGGCAACTTCGAGGTGGTCACGCCGCTGGCCGCCGGCGGTCTGGCTCACCTCTATCGCAATAACGACGCCGGAGGGGCGTGGCAGCAGTCCACGTCTTTCGCGGCGGCCGAAGGTCAATTCGAGGCGGTGGCTCTGATCCAAAGCTTCTATGGAACCTACACCCTCGGGAATCTCGAGGTCGCCGCCTGGGATGGTCGTTCGGCGGCAATGTTCTGGCGCCAGGATGTCGCACCTTTTGGCTGGACCGGCCCAACTAAGCAGGTGGGTTTCGTAACGGGCAGGCACGTTCCTAAGCTGAAAGCGCTTGACGATCTGATGCTGCAGGCCATGGCGGACCGGGGAGTCAAGAATGCGACCATGGCCATCATGCGTAACGGGAATATCGTCCTGGAACACGGCTATGGCTGGATGGCTCCGCCGCCCAACTCGTTGATGCGGATTGCCAGTGTCAGCAAGATGCTCACCAGGTCCGCCATTGGCGTGCTTTACCGGCGTGGAACGCTGACTGCGACCACGAAGGTCTTCCCTCTGCTAAACCTGACGCCGCTTCCCGGGCAGACTCCCGAAAACCGGCTGAACAAAATTACCGTGGACCATTTGATCGAGCATAAAGCAGGATGGGACATCAGCCTCCTCGCCGATGACCAGGTGCTCGGGGAGCGAACGGGACCGCAGTCGGTCGGGTTCGACCCCGCCTTCGGTTCACGGGAAATTTCTCTCGAAATGGGCCTGACAGGCATGCCGACGGCCTGGGATGTTGGCCGCTACATGCTGGGCAGACCCCTTCAGTACGACCCCGGTTCCCCTCCGAACCCGGCAAGTCCTCCATACGCCAACATCGGTTACATATATTTAAGTCTGGTTGTCGAACGAGTGAGCGGAAAGCGTTTTATTGATTTCGTGCGGGAGGATGTTTTGGGCCCTCACGGTATCCAGGACGTCTTTCTTGCGCGCTCGCTGCTCGCACTTCGCCACCCCAGGGAAGTCCGCTATTCGGACCCCTGGAGGACTCCGACCGCATTGGACCCGGACTCACAGGTGCGAGTCGACGGGCCGGATGGCGGCTGGAGCCTGGAGGCCATGGAAGGGGCTGGAGGGCTCATCGCCTCCGCCGCCGCGCTCGTGGAGTACATGCAGCATTACTGGCTGTTCAGCACTGAGGAGCGTGACAGCCGGGTGTTCATCTGGCGGGCGGTGGGCTCGGAGCCGGGGACGCATGCGGAGGCTGTCCAGCGCGCTGGCAACATCAACTACGCAATCCTGTTCAACACCCGCACCGTGACTGCAGGCTTGAACATCGGCGATATCGCACCTCTTATCGACAACGCCATTAGCGGAATCACCAACTGGCCTTAAGGGGGACAGGCGCCTGAGGCGACGGATAAAAGCCTGACAAGGTATTCGCCTGCCGTCGCCCCTGCGAATGCCCTGGCCGGTTTATGGGCGGACCTCTGAGTCCGCCCATTCTATTTTTATATATTAGGAATAACTCCCGTATGGGTGCAGCCTGCTGCGCGCCCTGTTTATTAGGGATACGTCCACACGAGCCGGGTGGGGTATCCGTGCAATCCGGGCCACATCTGTGACATCCGTGGTTCTGAATCACGGATTACACGGATAAAAGACGGATGGCACGGATTCACCACACTCCGCGGGCGGCCGGCCGGTCGCCCCTTGTAGGTTTGCTCGGGACGGATTACCCCGGAGCATTCCTCTCGAAAAACTCCCAAATTTCCTCAGCCAGCCATCCCTCGGACTCGAACAGAAAGTGCGAGCCCTCTTCCACGCAATAAAGCGCCACCTCCCGGCCTGGGGCGCACTGGTAGCGGGTGAGCGAAACTCCAGCCTTCAGCTCCTCCCGCTCCGGGTCGGCGCGGCAGCCGTTGTGGCTGGCCCAGAGCCGGGCCGAGCTTTCAGCCGGCTCGTAGTAATAGCCGGCGTAGTTCATCCCGCCCTGGTATGGGATCACCGGGTCGAGGCGGCCGTGGACGATCATCAGCGCCGGGTGAGCCATCGAATCATCGATCCGGGGGTTCTGGTAAAAGCTCCCGGAGACAGCGGCTACAGCCGCAATAGCGGGCAGGTTACGCGCCAGCCTGCAGGCGAAGATGCCGCCCAGCGACCAGCCGGCTGCGTAAACCCGGCTGCTGTCCACTTTCAGCACTGAACCGAGCCAGCGCAGGATATCTTCGGTCAGGCCCAGGTCATCGGCATTTTCCCCGCCAAGATCCGCTTCCCAGGCGCCGGACAGCGCCTGCGGATAAACCCCGACGAAGCCCTTGTCATCCGCCAGGCCTCTCATCCAGTCCAGCCAGTCGCGGCTCATGCGGCCCGCGCCGTGGAATGCGAAGACAACCGGGTAAGATGCGGCCGGGGAATATTTTTTCGGCACCTGCACTATCATTTCGCGCCGGCGTCCCTGGAAGTCGAACTCCACCAGGCGCGCGCCGGGTTCCGGTCTCCACGTCTCCCGGTCGACCGCCTTCTCCCCGCCAAACGGCGAACAGCCGGGAGCAGGAGCCGACAGCAGGCCGAGAAGCGTAGTTATCGAGAGTATCTGAATTGCCTTATTCATAAATTTTGTTCCTTTGTTACACACCCCGCCTGGGAGGGCGCAGCCCCGATTTAATCGGGGCGCCCCTACAGTCAGCACCTCTCTCGAGAGGAGACTGGCCTCACCCGGCCACGCTGACAGCACTTCGCTATAGATATTCCTATCATCCTGTTAAATAAGAAGTTATACCTTTTAAGTCCCCTCTAGCAAGAGGGGAGACAGGGGTGTGTCAGCTTTTGCAGTTCAATACGAAAATCATTCGGAAGTATTGATAAATAATCCGCTTTAAAATTCGACTCGTGTCTTCTTCCGTCCGGCTAACTGGATTTTTATCCGCGCCATCCTCCTGGCGGGATCGTAAGACACATCCGCCGCCGGGGTCACCCGCACGGGCCGGCCGCAGTTGCGGATTTCGACAACGGCGGGACCTCGGCCCTCGAGGGTGAATTCGAGCGACCGGCTGCGTTCGTCCCAGACGTTGCCGGCAAATTCCACGTCAGTCGGCACGATCAGCATCGGCCGGCTCCCCTCGACCATGGCAGCCAGAGCCTGGCCGCTCGTCCAGTCGAGCTTTCGGTAGGAGAGGAGCTTCTCCAGGGGTTCGTTGAAATTGATCGCCCTGGCGAACAGGTGCGGGTCGAGATAGTAGAAAAAGCGGCCGCCGGCGGCATTGGCATCGTACCATTCCCCGGAGCGGGAGAGAGTTTCCGGGTCGAAACCGGCCCAGTCCGGGTGCCAGCGTTCCAGGTTGTCGTAGGTGAGCCGGGCCACGCGCGGGTTGAGGCCGTAATCGGTTAGGAACAGGGCGTGCTCCGGGATACAGGCGCCCAGGTTGTACGGATTGGTTTCATCCGGCAGGGTGAAAGCGTGGGGGCCGTAGGAGTCGAACCGGTTGACCCCGGTGATCTGTTCGACAGGCCAGGCCAACAGGCCCTTGCCCCGGTCCGGAGCGTAGCGCGAATAAACTTCGTGGAAATACTCCGGCAGGGTCCACTGATCGTAGAAAGCAACCAGGGTCTTGGAGGCAAGGTACTTGGTCTGAACGTAGGCCTCGGTGTGGCCCAGGTCGCGGGCCAGACGGGCATAAGCCAAAAGGCCCGACCAGCCGTTACGCATGCAGTCGTAGTCCAGGAGGTTGCCGCGCGGGTCGGTGACGCTGCAGGCGGTGACCCAGTCGTGGTAGATTTCGAAATAGTCGCGCAGCTCGGTCCAGAGCTCCCACTTGTCCCCGGCCAGTTTCAGTCCCCGCTCCCGGTCGCCGAAATAGCGCCAGGCCCAGAGGCCGGCGAGCTGGAAGCCGTTGTACCAGTCGCTGTCGTAGCTGGTTTTGCCGCGCTGGGCGAAAATCGTGCTGTCGCGGGCGTACGTTCGACCGGCCACCGGGTCGGTGAACCGGTAATAGAGACCGTCCCGCACCCGGTCCACGCCCGGTTCGGCCAGCTCACGCAGGAGTTCCCGGCGGTCTTTTTCCGGCAGGCCCCAGGCGGCCGGGGCCAGAAGACGGAGGTTGTGGAAGGTGTCCATCACGTCGTCAGGGATGTAGTCGTGGTCGCCGGGCCAGAGCCAGCGGGGATCGCGGAGGTAACGGGCAAGCTGACTCTCGATCTCACGCGCCCGCGGGTGGTTCTTCAGCCGTACCGGGCAGAGTACCCGGTCCACGTAGCCGCAGGCGGGGATACGGTAGATAAGCTCATCGCCCTCCACGTAATCCAGCAGGCCGTAGTTGGTGGGATAACCGGTTTCGACCAGACTGCCTTCGAGCTTGACCGGATAACCGGTCTTCTGAGCCATCCGGACGAAAGGCGGCAAGGGGGCCAGCTTTTCGCCCGTTTC